>JBOFSR010000047.1:0-7095 GCA_051651645.1 Treponemataceae bacterium
TGGAGGTTATAACAATCAGGGTGGTTATGGTCAAAATCGAGGTGGGCAGCAAGGCGGTGGTGGATACAATAACCAAGGTGGTTATAATAATCAAGGTCAAAGTCGACCAGGTGGATTTAGTGGATCGCAGGCACGAGCTGGCTATCAAAATCGTAGTCAGGGCACAGGGCCTGGACAAAATCGACCGCAAGGACAGGGAAATCGTCCTTTTGGACAAGGTAATCGTCCTCAAGGTGGTGGCTTTGGCGGACAAAGGGGTTTTTCTCCAAGTCCCGCTCCTATTGATGATAAAAAAGTCCCGGCAAAGAAAACCTTTAAGGGCAAAAAGCAAGTTTATTCACGGAAAAATAAAGAAGAAGAATACGCTGATAAGTTGTTGATGCAAAAGAAAAAACAAATTGCTAAAATCAACTCTGTTCCAAAAGAAATAGAGATGATGGAAACAATTTCTGTTTCAGATCTTGCAAAAAAAATGAACTTGAAGGCTTCGGATATTATCGCAAAACTCATGGGAATGGGCATGATGGTTTCGATTACGCAAACCATCGATGCTGATACGGCAACGCTTGTGGCTTCTGAGTTTGATTGCAATGTAAAAATTGTTAGCTTGTATGATGAGACGGTTATTAGTCGTGAAGAAGATACGGACGGTTGCTTAAAATCTCGTCCGCCTGTTGTTACGATCATGGGGCATGTTGACCATGGTAAAACGAAGACGCTTGATGCGATTCGAAGTGCAAATGTAATTGCAACGGAGTTTGGTGGAATTACTCAGCATATTGGTGCGTACATGGTTGAAACTGAAAAAGGTGCAATCACCTTTTTGGATACACCAGGTCATGAGGCTTTTACGATGATGAGGGCTCGTGGTGCGAAAGTTACTGATATTGTTGTACTTGTAGTTGCAGCCGATGATGGCGTTATGCCACAAACAATTGAAGCAATCGATCATGCAAAGGACGCAAATGTCCCTATAATTGTTGCAGTAAATAAAGTTGATAAGCCAGATGCAAATCCTGATAACGTAAAAACGCAGCTTTCAAATCTTGGTCTTGCTCCAGAAGAGTGGGGTGGAAATACTCAATTTATTCATATTAGTGCTTTGAAAAAAGAGGGCTTGGATGACTTGCTTGATGCGATTCTTCTTCAGGCTGAAATTCTTGAGCTTAAAGCAAACTGGGATTGTCGTGCTGAGGGAAAAGTTATTGAGTCTCGCATCGACCACGGTCGCGGTGTTGTGTGTACGGTTATTATCGAGCGCGGAACGCTTCGAGCGGGAAATCCCTATGTTGGCGGTATTTTTTCTGGGCGTGTGCGTGCCATTTTTAACGATCTTGGGCAAAAAATTGATGAAGCGACGCCTTGTATGCCTGTTGAGATTTTGGGCTTTGAGGGAATGCCAAATGCAGGCGATCCCTTTCAAGTAACTGAAACAGAGCGAGATGCACGGGCTATTTCTGCAAAACGACAAGAGCTTAAACGATTTGAAGACTCAAAAAGTGTTAAGAAAATTACTCTTGATAATCTGTATGATACAATTTCTGATGGTTCAATGCTTGAGCTTAAAGTTGTTATTAAGGCTGATGTGCAAGGTTCTGCCGAGGCATTAAAGCAATCGCTTGAAAAGCTTTCAACACCAGAGATTCGCTTGAATGTTATTCACTCTTCAGCTGGTGCGATTAATGAAAGTGATGTTATGCTTGCGGCAGCTGATTCAAATGCAATTATTGTTGGCTTTAATGTTCGCCCAACGCCAAAAGCAAAGGGACTTGCCGATCAAGAGCGCGTCGATATTCGTAAGTACAATATTATTTATAAAGCCGTTGAAGAGATTTCTCAAGCTATGGAAGGAATGCTCAAGCCCGATCTTAAAGAGGAAGTTATTGGAACCGTCGAAGTTCGCGATACCTTCAAAGTGCCAAAAATTGGAACAATTGCAGGCTCTTATGTGCTTTCTGGTCTTATTAAACGCTCTGCAGGAGTTAATATTATTCGTGATGGAATTGTTATTCATTCAGGCGGAAAAATTAGTTCTTTGAAGCGTTTCAAAGATGATGCAAAAGAAGTTGCCTCAGGGTACGAATGCGGTATTGGCATTGAAAACTGGAATGACGTGCAAGTAGGCGATCAATTTGAGATTTTTGAAATGGTTGAAGTTGCACGAAAACTCAGTGATGGGGCAAAAGTAAAAGAGAAAGAGAAAGTTCCTACGAATGGGTGAGTTTCGATTAATTCGGCTCGGAGAGCAAATCCGAGGCGAGATTGCTAATCTTATTCTTCTCAAGCAGATAAAAGATCCTCGTGTATCAACATTTTTAAGCATTAATCATGTTGATATTTCTGGCGATCTTGCGTACGCGAAAGTTTACGTTTCGAGTTTTATGAATACGGGTGCTACTGAAAAAGGCGTTAAGGGCTTAAATTCTGCAGCGGGTTTTATTCAAACAAAGCTGAGTAAAAAGTTAAGTATTCGCCAGTTTCCAAAACTCACTTTTATTGTTGACACGAGTATAAAAGAAAGTTTTGAGCTGGTGAAAAAAATCGAAAGCCTTACCAGCGAGAGAAAAGAGAAAACTTCAAGCGATCAAACGGATGCTTCTGAAAAAGACGATTAAGTTATGAAAATACTTGGTATAGAATCATCATGCGATGAGACAGCTGCAGCTATTGTTGAAGACGGTAAAACAATTTTAAGTAATGTCATTGCCACGCAAATTCCTTTTCACAAAAAATTTAACGGCGTGGTACCAGAGATTGCGAGCCGAAAGCATATTGAATGGATTTTACCCGTTGTAAATGAGGCTCTTGAAAAAGCAAATCTTTCTATAAACGATATTGACGCTGTTGCTTCGACGCATACCCCGGGTTTGATGGGTGCCTTGTTGGTTGGCTTAACCTTTGGAAAAACACTTGCTTGGTCATTGCAAAAGCCCTTTGTTGCGGTCAATCACATGCTCGCTCATTTATACGCCGTCCATCTTTTGGAGGATGTTGAGTATCCCTATCTTGGTCTGCTTGTTTCTGGCGGACACACAATCATTTGTAAGGTAAATAATTTTGATGTAATTGAGGTGCTGGGAACTTCAATTGATGATGCTGCAGGTGAGGCCTTTGATAAGGTGGCAAAATATTATAAATTTGGCTATCCTGGCGGTGCTGTTATTGATCAGTTGGCAAAAAATGGCAATAAAAAGGCAGCAAATTTTCCAATTCCGCAGTTAAAAGGCGAAAATCATCGGTATGACGTTTCTTTTTCTGGCTTGAAAACTGCAGTCATCAATCAAATTGATCAGTTTTGGAATCCTGAATTTGAAAAAACGAATGAAAATATTGCCGCGTCCTTTCAAGAAACTGCGGTAAAAACTTTAACAACTCGATTATTAAAAGCGGTAAACGATACAGGGATTACTACGATTGTTGCAGGCGGCGGCGTTGCTGCTAACTCTCGACTTCGGGAAATCCTTGCAGAACAAGAAGGTTTACGCTGTCTTTTTCCCCCGCTTGCTCTTTGTGGCGATAATGGTGCAATGATTGCAGGGCTTGCGTATAAAATGCTAGAAAATGGCTCGCCAAGTCCGTGGACAATAACGGCACAACCGAGAATCCTTGATTTTAAACGCGGCTTAAAAAAAGCAGGCAAAGAAAAATATCAAAATTAATAAATGTATTGCTTTGAGGCTTATGAGCCGATTAGTACAGAGAAGTAAAAATAATTTTCTTGACAATTCTGTTTTTTCTATAAATCATATACTATGAATGTGATATATTGCGTCTCAGATGAAAATTTTTATAATCTAAAAGGTTACACATAATTTTCATTTTTTAACATAAATTTGTAAACTGTCGTCTTTTCCATAACATTTTTCTTGCAAGTGTCTTTTTTGTTTTTTTTATAATTGCAATTTGTTTTCTGCTGTTATAACTTTGGCAGCATGAAAATAGTATTGAATAATCTGAAATTAGTAATTTTTCTTATTTTTTTGGCAAGTTGTCAAAATGTAACTCTGCCACCTCCTGAGATTGGGGGAGGATCCAGCGATGATCAAAACTCCAGCGATATTTCTTCTTGGGGGCCGCCAACAAATGTAACGGCAACGCATGGATTAAAAAGACGCGTTGACCTTCAATGGAGAAAAGTTCGAGGTGCTGCAAAATACGCAGTCTACGGAAGCGATAATCCATTTTCTTCTTTTGTTTTAGTTGTTGAATCACAATCTCCAAATGTAAGCATTCAAGAAGAAAGTGGCAGTTTAAAGTATTATAAAGTGCATGCAATCGATGCATACAACAATAAAACAGACTCTAGTCGCGTTGTGATTGGCTCATCGTTAGCCGTTCCCCAAATTACTTTTATCGAGCCATCAAATAAAAATGGAACGAATGAAATTGTTGTTGAGTGGCTTATGAGTAATCTCAACACAGGTATGGGCACTTATGAGAAAGATTCACTTGTATATGAGCTTTTTTATGTTCCCAAAAATGACCCAGGAGCAAAACCTGTAGCCATCTATCCCCCTATCACAGATAATTCTATCTCCTATACAGTTAAGGGTTTATCAGCTAATACTGAGTATTTATTTCGCGTTCGCTCGTATGTATTATTTGATACTATTGCCTTGGAGGACAGAGAAACCTCTGATAACTTTGAAGACAGCCATTGGGTTGATGCTGAAACAGCACGAAAAATGCGCCCTGATGCCCCTGAAAATCTTATAGCCTCTACAGGAATGTATAGTGATAAAATCGTACTAAAATGGAACACTCCCGAAGAAATTGAAGTTTCTGAAAATGATAGATTTGAAAAAAAAGGCCTTTTCTTTAAAGTTTATAGGGCTATTGTTGGGACAAACAATTATACCCTAATTGATCCTCGCTTTGATGGGCTTGATCAAATGAACGGCTTTTACAAAAAGGGAACAATCCTTACGTATGAAGACAGCTTTGAGTTACGAAATGATGTTGCCTATGAGTATAAAGTTCAATCCTTTGGAGATACCGACAGTGCCCCAACTTCTAATGACTCAATTGCAAACGTAACGGCTTGGAAATTGATGCCAGTTAAAACGCTTGAGGTAAAAAATAATTCTATTGGCTCGCCTGCTAGCTTGAGTTTTACAAGCCCTTCGTGGTCAAATATCAATAGCGAAAATGAAACGGACATCGTTTTTGAGCTACAAGCTAAAGTTACCAGTGAATTTAATACAGCCTATACGAATTATGGCGATGCACACATAAACCTTGTTTTCCGTGGAGGCACGCTTGTCAGTAAAGATGATTTTGAGCCAGTTACCATTTCTATTCCGTATGATATTAATACAAAATATTACACTTTTGAGATTAAGGGAAAGTATACAAAAGAAAGTGATTTCTTTAATGACTTTAGTGAAATCTCTCAAACTACTAGTATGCTTACACTTACAACAGCGGTAAAACCTGATCCAAATTTTGCTTTATCAATTGATGGCTATAAAGATAGTGTAGCATTTAGCCTCACCGATGAGCGAAATACCTTGGCTGGAATTCAGTACACTATTTTTTATAAAGAAGTGGGCTCAACTGATTTTGAAAGCAAAAATGTTACGACAAATATTGAAGAAGGAATATTAACTTTTGATGGACTTGAGCAAGGCAAAGATTATGTTGCAAAACTGCGAGCTGATAATAGCGGTTTAATTGTAGAAAGTGATATTGTGCCTTTTTCAACCTTGGGAGTGCCGTCTCTTGAAACTTTTTATGCCTCAAGTTCGTATGATAACATTAATTTCTTGTGGAATAAGGTTATAGGAGCAAAGGCCTACGTTTTAGAATACTCGTATGAAGACGGCTCTAAAACTGAGTATCGTATTACAGCAGAAAATTCAACAAATATTTCTGGCGTGTACTCTGCAAGCATAAACCTTGCCGACGATGCTCTTAATCCCCTTAAAAGCGGTAAGCCAATAAATGTTGAACTTGTTGTACATGGAAATGCCACAACAAAGGAAGTTTCCTCTCCTGTGCTAACTAATCTTTTAGGGCCAGCTCTTACTAATCCAAAAGCGTCAAAAGCTGAATCAGGAAAGGCAATTGAAGTATCATGGAATAAGGTGAACGGTGCAAAAGGCTATAAAATTTATCGGTATAAAAATAATACGGCAACTTTTGACGCGTATTATTACGATTTAGTTGAGAAAAAGACATACTTGCACGGTAGCTCACGACTTCCTGATTCAATTGTAAAGGTCGAAAACGCTTCAGACATTTTTACGCTGACTGATATACAAAACCCTAAAGATTTCATCGCTGGGGAATTAAAAGATCCTGCTCAGCAAGGACAAGAGGGTAGCTATCCGTTTAATCAATCGCAGCTTGCTTGGGGAAATACCTACACCTATAAAATCGTTCCCTTGTGGAGCAGTGGCGATAAGGCAAAATATGAGCTTGCTAATGTGCCGAGTGATGAGGGCTATGTCTTAGGCTATGGACAAAATGTTGTTGCCTCAAAAGGAAATGCGAATACCATTGTGCATTCTCTTGATAAATCCCTTATAGGGGAGCCTTTGAGTAGCGCTGAGGTCTCTACTATAAAAGTTACATGGGATCCACCAAAGGGTGGTGAAACGGATGCTAATTATCGTGTGTGGCGACGCCAAAAAAATGATAGTGGCACATGGGGCGAATGGGGAAATGTAACGTCCTCCGCTATTTTAGTAAATTATTACGATGATGTTGTTGATGCACAGGGTCGTATTTATGAATATCTTATAGAGACCGTAGCCCTTCGAGATAGTGCTAAACCTTCTTATGACAGTGATTTCATTGAAAAAGAAGCAAAGCACGGTAACAACAGAGGCTTTTTGTATAGCCCGCCCACGGTGAATATTTCTCGAACCGAGCGCCCAATGATTGAAGGCCAGTATCCAGAACTTGTAACGTGGACAAGCTCAAGCATTCAAGGCCTCCTTACTGCTGGTATTAATTACATGGTTTCTGGCTATGTGCTTGAATCAAAAAACCTTAACAATAGTGCCGACTGGCTTGTTGTTGCAGATTTTCCGCTTGCCGACAGTGAAAAAACTGCAAGCTCTTTTAATCAAGATATAACAACATATGGCT
>JBOFSR010000048.1:0-10248 GCA_051651645.1 Treponemataceae bacterium
TATTGTATCCACCACCGCCTTGCTGCCCACCTCGATTTTGACCATAACCACCCTGATTGTTATAACCTCCACCACCTTGCTGTCCACCCCTATTTTGACCATAACCGCCTTGGTTATTGTATCCACCACCGCCTTGCTGTCCACCTCGATTTTGACCATAACCACCTTGGTTGTTATTATAGCCACCACCGCCTTGTTGCCCACCCCTATTTTGACCATAACCACCTTGGTTATTATAACCCTGATTATTATAGCCACCGCCACCTTGTTGTCCACCCCTATTTTGACCATAACTGCCTTGGTTATTGTAGCCTCCACCACCCTGTTGTCCACCTCGATTTTGCCCAGTACCACCTTGGTTATTATAACCCTGATTATTGTATCCGCCGCCTTGTTGGGCATTTCGATTATACACAGGCTTTGGCTTGTCAGCAAGATTTCCTTGCTTAATATTTGGGCGAGCAGGACTTAACTCAATACTACGAACAGTTTTTTTCTTTTCAACTGCATCACTTGATCCACCATCAGCACTTGCTGACGTAGATTTATTATCTTCATTAGAGGAATTTGAATCTGCTTTAGCTACAACAACTTTAGAAACAGGTTTCTTTTTTACAACAACAACTTTTTTTCTTTCGCTTTGAGTTTCAGAATCACTACTAAGGGGCTCAGCTTTTTTTGATGTAGTCGACTCATCCGTTTTTTTCTTTTTATTGAGAATAAATTGTTGTTTTTTTTCTGTATCTTCTGACATACATCTCCTATAAATCATAAGCATGATTATTAAGCAACCTACTTACAATGAGGTAGCTCATTATACGCTTAAATAATTATTCTTCATATTCAAAACTCAGTCCAATACCACAGTTTGGACAATTTACCATATCTATAGTAATAGAAGAACCACATTCAGGGCACTCATAAACTTCTTCTTCATCACCTGAATCACTTTGTTCTTCTTCACTTTGATTATCAGCATCGGTAAACTCTTCTGCAGAATCACCGTCATCTATCATTTCTTGTGCATTATTAATTGCAACAGAGATGCTTTCAATTTGTTGTTCAGAAAGCCCCTCAATAGCAGACAAAGCGTCGTTATCCTGTGCGTCAAGAAAGTCATTAATTGAAACAATATTATGTTCTTTCAAGAGAGCAACTACAGCCTCATCAACAGAATCTAGCTGTTCAAGTAAAATTGATTCATCATTTGAGCTAAACAAATCATGTGCCGCTTGACGTGACTGAGCGGTAATCTCATCAATTTCATCATATTGCTCATCTGTTTTAACATCAATACTCCAATCCGACAACCGATTAGCAAGACGCACATTCAAGCCTTGTTTTCCAATTGCAAGCGAAAATTGACTTTCTGCAACAACGGCAAGTGCTTGTTTTTTCTCCTCATCCAAAATAATAACGTCAGTTACCTCAGCTGGAGCTAAAACATTTTTTATAAAAACCTTTGGATTTGGATCATAGCGCAAAATATCAATTTTTTCACCATCGAGCTCTCGAATAATTGTTTGAATACGAGAACCTTTTAAGCCAACGCAAGCACCAACAGGATCAACATCCTCACGGTTAGTATAAACAGCAAGCTTAGTACGATATCCTGCCTCGCGAACAATTTTATAAATCTCAATTGTCTTATCATATACTTCAGGTACTTCAAGTTCAATAATACGCCGAACAAAATCAGCATCGGTGCGTGAAAGCACTACTTGCAAGCCCAAGGACGTCTTTTTTACGTCAACAATCAAAGCCTTTATGCGATCATCTTTATTATAAACCTCACGGGGAGACTGAAATTTTTTAGGAAGAATTCCTTCAACCTTTCCCAAATCAACATAAACATTACCATTACGCTCTCTTTGGTAATACCCAATAATGATTTCTCCAATTTTATCTGCATACTCTGAGTGAAGCGTATCTTTTTGAATATCACGCAATGATTGCTGAGCTGTTTGTTTTCCTGTTTGAATGGAACCGCGATCAAAATCCTTTGGATCAACTAAAATATCAATCTCATCCCCTTCTTCACAGTCAGGACTGAGCTCCAAGGCTTCTTCTAGCTCAATTTCAATAACAGGATCATACACGCCATCTACAATCACTTTGCGAGAATAAATTGAAACATCTGTATTATCTTCATTAAATTTAACAACGGCATTTTCATTTGTGCCAAAAGTTCGCTTATAAGCAGCTTTAAGCATATTTTCTATTGTTTTTAAGACTAATTCTTCTGAAATTCCTTTTTCTTGTGTAAGTTGGCGAATCGCTTCTGCCATATCCGATGCCATAAGACCTCCTACAAATTAATTAATTTTGCTTTTGCTATTTTTGTTAATGGAATTATTAACTCCACATTATTTTCTTCTATTACCACAGACTCTTTTGTGCAAGTAATTATTTTTCCACAAACCCAATCTGATTTTTCTGTATCCCAAAGACGAATATTTCGCCCTGCAAACAACGGAATCTCAGCAGCGTTTTTTATAAGGCGTTCAGCTCCAGGAGAAGTGACCTCAATAAAAACTTCTTGCGTTTTCAAAATTGCTTCAAGACGTGGCAAAAGGGAACGATGCACTTTTGCACAATCATCAATACCAACAGACTTTGCAACGTCACCATGATTAATCACGACACGAATATGATACTGAGATTTTGTATGCGTCATTTTACTTTCAACAATACTATAGCCAAGGCCGCTTACTAATGAAATACAATCATTATATAAAGGCATTGCCTCTAGTGGTGTAAAATCAAGCATATCTGTTCCTCTTTCTTTCAAAAACCATAATATTATTTATGTATAAAAAAAGAGCCGTTTGAACGACCCTTCATGGTAAGAATAATAATTATGTTCTAAAACAAGATTAACCAAAAAATAAAAACTTGTCAAGCATTTTAGTAAAATATCTTACAAAATCTATTCAGAAACTCGCTCAATTGGAGAAAGAATTTCTGTTACACGAACACCAAAGTTTTCATCAATAACAACAACTTCACCTTTTGCAATAGCCTTGTGGTTGACTAAAATATCAACAGGCTCACCTGCTAGCTTATCAAGCTCAATAATAGTGCCTTCCCCTAAGCCCAAAATCTCTTTGATTTGTTTTTTTGTTCGCCCAAGCTCTACGGTCATTTCCATGAAAACATCCATGATAAGACCAATATTTCCTTGCTCTTGAATGCCTACACCATTTTGAAGTGATTGATATTGCAAAGAATGAACATTTGGCACACCAGAACTTCCCATTTGTCCCGCAGATTGTGCAGAAGTTGCCGTAAAATTTTGCTGAGACTGAGAGCTTGAATCAGATAATGCGTTTATCATTGAAGAGGCTACTTGAGAAGAAACAACTTCCCACAAAGTAAAGGATTGCCCTTCCGTTGAAACAGGAAAAGACAACAAAACAAAATCTTGTTGCGGCCAACGAGCCATAGATTTTGCAACTTGTATTGATTCAACGGGAGCACAAGCAAGACCAGGAGCTTTTTTCTTTTCACTCAAAGCAGTAATTTCAGAGCCTGTATGCTGGGAGATAATTTCAGAAATTACCGACAAGGCCATTTCATCAAGCTCAGCTATATCATCTTTGGTAATAAGGCCTGCAAGTTTTTTTCCAAAATCCTGATTTATAACAAAAAAGTGATCGCCTGTAAAGCCTTCAATAAAATCAGCCGTACTTGCAACTATCATCTCTGGTAGTTTTTCAAGCATTGCCTCTTTATTAATAGTCTCAACCGTAGGAGCACCTACTTCAAAGTCAACACCAGTCATTGTCTTGAGGCTATTTTTAAGTGTTTCTTTTGTCCCCTTAGAAAATGTTTCTAATACTTTTAAGTCCATTGATATTTTTCCCCCTGCATCATCAGCTTGTACCCCTGATAACAAAGCATCTATTTCATCTTGCGATATTGTTGTTTCAGCCATAAAAGTCCTCTCCTTCTGCTTCTAATTCTTCAAATTCCTCATTGGCAGAGGTTTCTATTCTATCAATAATTTGCACAGCCATATTTTTTCCAACAACACCAGGCTGACAATAAAATTTTTTCACGTCTCCAACACTCAGCGTTAGAGGATCTCCCACATGAACAGAAGACAGGCGAACTATATCCCCTACTCTCAAATTCAAAACATCCCTAATTGGCAAAGTCATAGATCCAATTTCTGCAACAACATCCATATCAACAGAAGAAAGCTTATCTTTGATAACATTAAGATATTGCGAGTTTGCATTTTTTCTAACGGATGAAAACCAAAACTGCGATGAAAGCTTTGAAATAATTGGCTCAATTGTAATATAGGGAATACAAAAGTTCATCATTCCTTCCTCATCACCAACTTTTGTCTCAAGCGTTACCAAAATTACCATTTCTGAGGGCGGAACAATTTGAGCAAACTGAGGATTTGTCTCAATTTGTCCAAGACGTGGCCGTAAATCAACAACTTGCGTCCATGACTCACGGATATTAGCTAAAATCCGAACAATAATTCCTTCCATTACAGACTGCTCAATATCGGTAAGCTCACGCTGAACCTTTGCCCCCTCGCCCTTTCCACCAAAAAGCCGCTCAATCATAGAAAAAGTGATCGTCGGATCAATTTCCAAAATCGCATTGCCCTTAAGCGGATCCATATTAATAACAGAAAGTGTCGTCGGCGTTGGAATTGAACGAATAAACTCCTCATACGTCAACTGATCAACCGATGCAACATGAACGTGAACCATACTCCGTAACTGAGCAGATAAACTTGTTGTTGTCAAACGTGCAAATGTTTCGTGCATAATTTGAACCGTTCTGATTTGCTCTTTTGAAAATTTATCAGGACGCTTGAAATCGTAGAGTTTAATTTTTCTCGTTTCTGCAGCAGGATGAAAATTATCAGCTTCATTTTCTCCTGTATTAATTGCCATAAGAAGCTGATCTATTTCATCTTGTGATAGTACTTCGTTCATTCCTATTCCTAATTTATTGTTGGACTACATCAAAATTTCTAAAACGAACATCTTTTATTTTAGAACTACTTAAAATATCGTCATTTATTGCGTTACGAATTTCAATACGCAATTTATCTTCATTTTGAGGACGCAACTCCGCCGTTGTTTTTTCAGTAAAGTAACGACGTAAAAAATCCCCAATCTCAATTTGCCGCTGAGTAATTTCAGTTGAAGCAATCTTATCCTGACTTTTATACCCTAAAACAACTTCAATTACAACACTTGAAGGAAGTGAATCGCTTGTTCGTGTTCGCACGGGAGAAAGGGATGTATACCAGTCAAGGATTTCACGCTTTCCAACGTATTCTTGTGAAGTTGGCGTTGCCGCTTGCTGAGGCATATTTTTGCTCATCATGCCCATTGTTACAACAACAACGGTTACAATAAGAATTATCGCCCCAATAACAATCACTATCCATTTGATAAGCATTGGTAAAAGCCCACCAAGTCCACCGCCTTTCTTTTTCCCAGAATCACCAAGATCGCTAGCTTCACTGAGGTCTATGTTCTCTTCGTCAGCCATAACTTCTCCTTAATTAAAAAAATGTATCATATTATAAAAAAATCATCAACATATCATTAAAACTTTCATGCTCGATTATTAAAAATGACCGTCATCAAGCATAATAATATCCACTCGCCGATTATAGGCACGCCCCTCTGGCGTATCATTTGGCACTTTTGGCCGAGTATCGGCGTATCCTGCAACAGAAAACTGTTTTTCTGTAACACCAAAGTCGACTAAGTATCTCAAAACATTGATTGCCCTATCGGTTGAAAGCTCCCAACGCTCGTCAGCTAAATCGTCAGTATGCCCTTCAATTCTAAACTTTCTGTCTTTCATTTCATTCGACGTAAAAAACTGAGAAAGTCGCATCAACGTATCGCGAACGTCTTCAATATTCAAAACGGCTGATCCTTCCTTAAAAAAAGCATCGCCTGTCAACGTGATTACAAGGCCGCGCTCGTTATCGCTAATAGTAACTTTGGCACTTTTTATATCAGGCACAAAAAGACTTACCGCACGCTTTACCGCTAAGCCAAGGGATCGCCCTTTTTCCAAAGACGGCATATTGTTAATCGTATTACCAAGAGAGGCAAGTCGTCCCACGGAAAGGGATTGCCCACCTGCGGTAGGGTCGCCTTGTAAAGAAGCGGTCAATGCGGCTAATTGTAAAGGATCTGACTCATCTGGATTATACAGAAGAACAAAGAAGCACAAAATCAGTGTAATCATGTCCCCATAGGTACCCATCCATTCTTTGGACGGGCCTGCAGGCTTTTTTTTCTCTTTCTTTGCCATTTTTAGTCCTTAAGAACATCAGCCTCAATGGCTTTTCTTGTTTTTGGATCAAGATACGTCAACAATTTCATTCCTAAAATACGAGGGTTATCACCTGCTTGTATTGAAAGAACGCCCTCAATAATCATTTCTTGAATAACAACTTCAAGTGCGGTATAGTAGGCAAGTTTTGCTGACATTGGAATCATAACCCAGTTTGAAATAAGAGAGCCATACAGCGTTGTGATAAGAGCAACCGCCATATTAGGACCCAACGAAGATTTATCTTCAAGGTTATTTAACATACCAATCAATCCCAAAACGGTACCAATCATACCAAAACCTGGTGCAACACCTGCCCATTGGTTCATAGCTCCAATCCATTTCATGTGCCGCTCTTCAAGCTGAGCCATTTCATTTTCCATAATTTGACGAATGGCTGCCCCATCGGTGCCGTCAACTACAAGCTTTAAGCCTTGTTTCATAAACTTATTTTCAAGGTCATCAAGGCCTTCTTCAAGTGCAAGAATTCCCTCTCGGCGAGCTTTCTCAGAAAGTGAAACCATGCTTTGAACAATTGTTTTTTCTCCAAAGCTTGGAACTTGCATTGTTTTGCCCATAAGACCAAAGATTCCAAGCCCAATATTTAAAGGATATGAAATCAACATAGCCGCATACGATCCGCCCAAAACCATAACAATAGACGGAATGTCAATAATACCACCGAGCGTACCACCTGATGTTAAAACAGACATGACAACACACGCTGCCCCTCCAATTAGTCCAATTATTGTACCTAAATCCATTGAATCTCACTCCTATAAAAATCAATCTTCATTACTGAAGTTGCCAATTTGACGACGATATTGTATGATTTTTTCAATCACTTCATCTGTTTTTTCACGGATAACAAGCTTTTCTCCGCTGAGCATAACAAGGGTAACGTCAGGATTTTTTTCAATCCGCTCTATTTGATGAGGATTTACCCAGTATTCTTTACCATCAAGTCTTGTTATTGCAATCATTTATTACTACCTTAGTATAGATATTTTAATCACTTTTTATAAAACAATTCTATACGTCTTAATAATTTATCGGAAATGATAGAAAAAAGTTTATATTCTTTAAACGTTTATTTTTGAAAATAGGAAAAAAAACGTGCTAAATATAACGAAAGACTTCTTTTATCAAGTTTTAATGCAATTTTATTCTTTTTACTTTCACTTTTTGCTATTTTTTATTACATTAAAAAGGTCTAAATTTTTATAAGTAAAAGAGGTTCTGTATGCAAGTGTATAATTCAGTCGTTGATTTAATTGGAAAAACTCCCTTGGTGGAGCTTAAAAATATTGAGAAAGCATATAATCTCAAGGCTCGGTTACTTGCAAAAATGGAGTATTTCAATCCATCGGGGAGTGTTAAAGACCGAGCTGCCTTTGCGATGATTGCTGATGCCGAAAAAAAAGGCTTGCTGGGTGCAAACTCAATCATCATCGAGCCGACAAGCGGAAACACAGGGATTGCCCTTGCCTCTATTGCGGCCTCACGCGGCTACAAAATCATTCTCACTATGCCAGAAACCATGAGTATCGAGCGCCGTAATTTACTAAAAGCTTATGGGGCACAAATTGTTTTAACCGAAGGCTCTAAGGGAATGAAGGGGGCGATAGCAAAGGCTGAGGAATTGATGAAAGAAACGCCGAATGGATTTATGCCATCGCAATTTGAAAACCAAGCAAACCCCGCAATTCACTTTGAAACAACAGGGCCTGAGATTTGGCATGACACTGACGGAAGCGTAGATATTTTTATTGCAGGCATTGGAACAGGCGGGACAATTTCTGGAGTTGGGCAATTTCTAAAATCGAAAAAACCTTCAATTCAAATTGTTGCCGTTGAACCTGCTGACTCGCCAGTACTCTCGGGTGGTAGTCCCGCTCCTCATAAAATTCAAGGAATTGGAGCAGGATTTGTGCCAAACACTCTTGATACACACGTTTACGATCATATTATCACCGTAAAAAATGACGATGCCTTTATTCTTGGCAGAGAAATTGCCAAAAAGGAAGGCTTATTAGTAGGTATTTCTTCGGGGGCTGCCTTGTGGGCTGCAATTCAACTTGCCCAAAAACCAGAAAACGATGGAAAAGTCATCACCGTGCTTTTAGCAGACACAGGCGAGCGCTACCTTTCCACCGCTTTGTTTAACGAAGCGTAAGTTAGACAGTAAAGCAATTTCCGCCCAAGAAATCCTTATAAAGGCTTGGATCAGAATGAGGAATGAGGATTGCTCCTGCAACTTTTTCATAAAATTGAGCTGGGCCAATTCCGCCAATAATTGAATAAAAATAGCCTTCATCACGCATTGAAAGCAGGCACTTTAAAAGAATAGCTTTGCCAATTCCTTTCCCCTGCTCTTTATCAAGAACGTGCGTTGGACCAAAAAAATTGAGTGCCGTAGCATTATAGCATCCATAGCCTAAAAGCTCTTTTTCTCGTGTTGCAATAAAACATGAAACAGGCGTGCGCGAAAAACTTGTATCACACTCACTTGCAGCACCGTTTCCCCAATTGCTTTTAACCCAATCAACAATAGTAATTTTGTCTGGAACAACGGCTCGGCGAATTACAATATGAGCTTCACTCAACTTTTGCAAAAGCTGAAAATCATCATTCACGTTCAATAAATTAACAAGCATGTCTGGCATAATAGTCTCCTTTTTGTCTATAGTTATAAAAATTAATCCGCTTCTTCCATTTCATAATAAAATTCATCTTCAAAGTTTGATTTTCTCATAAAAAGACTCATACCTAAAAATGCCAAAGCAAAAAAAATCAATCCAATTATTTTGCAATTCTGCTCCGAAAGATAATCAATACTATCAAGATTTATGGCAAATCCACTTTCTGGCGATAACCTTCTATTTTCTACAAGTCCACTTATTTTTATAAGTCGCTCATTATCAGAAGAAATATATCCAAGTCGCTTTGCATAGGACTTTACAACCTCAGCGTCACTTCGCAAGCCCAAAAAGTCAAGAGAAAGTGAGTCATTAAGGTTTTGCAACTTTTGAACATTTGTGCTTATAATTCTACCTTGTTCTTCAAGTTGACGCGACGCATTTGTTCCCGTTGGCCCAAAAAAAACTGATACAAAAACATACACTAAAGTTCCAACAAAAGATGATATAATAAATTTTTTCCGTAACATAACTTTAAATACGGCAAAATTTATGCTTTTCAATAGCAAGTAATAGAAAAAATCAGTGTGATTCTGTATAATAGACAAAAAAAAGGGGCGTAAATATGGAAAATTTTATTAAAAATATTGACTCAATAAATACACTGATTAATGGTTTTGTTTGGGGAGTGCCAATGTGTATTCTGATTTTAGCTGTCGGATTGTTTTTTACCCTTAGCTCAGGCTTTTTTCAGGTTCGAAAAATCTCATTATGGATGAGTAAAACGATTATCGCATTATTCAAAAATAAAGACGTTACGACATCGGGCAAAAAATCAATTTCGCAGTTCCAAGCCTTGTCGACAGCACTTGCAGGCACAATTGGCACAGGAAATATTGCAGGCGTTGCAACCGCTTTAGTCGCAGGAGGGCCTGGTGCAATTTTTTGGATGTGGATTTCAGCCTTCTTTGGCATGATGACGCATTTTGCAGAAACGGTATTGGCAGTGCATTTTCGCTACAAAAACGAAAAAGGGGAATGGATGAGCGGCCCCATGGTTTATATTGAAAAAGGCTTGGGGCAAAAATGGCTTGCAACTCTTTTTTCAATTTTTTGCGTTCTTGCCTCCTTTGGCATTGGAAATATGACGCAGGCAAACTCAATTGCCTCCGCTTTGTACGCCTCATTTAGCGTTCCTCCCCTTGCAACAGGGATTTTTGTTTCAGTGAGCATTGGCCTTGTAATTCTTGGCGGAATCAAACGCGTCGGATTTGTTACC
>JBOFSR010000049.1:0-1743 GCA_051651645.1 Treponemataceae bacterium
AGTATGGCTAACCATGACGGCAATAATAAGACAAAGATTGAAGTGTTGACAGCAAACTACCCAATCAAAATTGATTAGAGCATAAAAAAAGGAGGCTAGATATATTTCTAGTCTCCTTTTTTTGTAATAGCGTTGCACACTGTGCAATAACTCGCCTTGTTGTTTTCGCTGGCGGTTACATATTGACCAGCTTTTTTATTAATGCTTTGTGTTAAAACAAATTTATTTTGCTATAACTTTTGCCATTTCAAGTACTTTGTTTGAGTAACCCCATTCATTGTCGTACCATGAAACAACTTTTACAAAGTTTTCATCAAGTGAAATTCCAGCTTCTGCATCAAAAATTGATGTGCATGATTCATGGCGGAAGTCAGTTGAAACAACTTTTTCTTCTGTGTAACCAAGAATTCCTTTCAATTCGCCTTCTGAAGCTTTTTTCATAGCTGCCATGATGTCAGCCATTTTTGCAGGTTTTTCAAGAACAACGGTCAAGTCAACAACAGAAACATCTGAAGTTGGCACACGGAATGCCATTCCTGTAAGTTTTCCATTCAATTGTGGTAAAACTTTGCCTACAGCTTTTGCAGCTCCTGTTGAAGAAGGAATGATATTTTCTAAAATACCGCGTCCGCCTCTCCAGTCTTTTTGTGAAGGGCCGTCAACTGTTTTTTGTGTTGCTGTTGCAGCATGAACAGTTGTCATTAAGCCTTTTACAATGCCGTAGTTGTCATTAAGAACTTTAGCAATTGGAGCTAAACAGTTTGTAGTACAAGATGCATTAGAAATAATATCTTGTCCCTTATATTCTTTGTGGTTTACACCATAAACAAACATAGGAGTGTCATCTTTTGAAGGTGCTGACATGATTACTTTTTTTGCACCAGCTTGAATGTGTTTGCGAGCTCCTGCATCATCAAGGAAAAGACCTGTTGATTCAACAACGATATCAGCTCCAACTTCATTCCATTTAAGGTTTGCAGCATCTCTTTCTGCAGTAAGACGGATTTTTTTACCATTGATAACCATGTTGTTACCATCAAGTTTTATGTCACCTTGAAAACGTCCGTGAACTGAATCATATTTAAGCATGTACACAAGGTAATCTGGATCTAAAAGATCATTAATTCCAACAATTTCAATTTCTTTGCTGTGATTTTCGATAGCAGCACGGAATACCATGCGTCCAATACGGCCGAAACCGTTAATTCCAACTTTAACCATGTAGGTCTCCTGTAATTAAAAGATATAATTTAAATGTATAAATTTTTATACATTTTGTCAATCATGTAAAAGCTTTAAGTGCTATTTTATAATTGCTTAGTTATTTATCGGCGTTATTTAGTTTTTGTTTATGATAAATTGAGCTTGCAAGTAAAATTCCACTGCCAATTAAAATCATAAATAGGCAAAAAACCTGTCCCGTTGAAAGATTAAGCCACGAGACGTTTAAATATGTTGGGGCATTTGTTCTATTTGAGATTAAATAGCCAATATCAATATCTGGTTCTCGAAAGTATTCAATAAAAAAGCGAACCACTCCGTAGCCCATTATGTAAAGCCCTGTAAAAAATCCATCAAAAGGCTTTTTTTTGCGTATAAACCAAAAAATGCCCCATAAAAAAATTCCTTCAAAAAAGGCTTCATAGAGTTGACTTGGATGGCGGGGTAAATTTACTAAAACGGCATCTTCTGCAATGCTGACGCCTGCTTTTTGAGCAAATTCTTGTACCCACTCAAGTAGAT
>JBOFSR010000050.1:0-1850 GCA_051651645.1 Treponemataceae bacterium
CTTTTTATTTGGATTTGCATACACTGCATAACTAATGTCTTCACGGCGGGCAATATTTAACTCAGGATTTAGATTATATATAAAGGTGGCATTTTCAATCCAGCGAGAGTTTTTTGCTGTTGCTGATCCTTGCCAAATCACATTATTCCCAGAAAACTTTTTGATTAAAATATCTACAATAACTTCAAATCCTGCGGTATCCTGCCGTGAAAGTACGCTTACAAGTTTTCCTTCCATTAAGATAGAGCGAAAGTGATAAAGTGTATGCTTTTTATCAAAAAGAATTAAATCCTTTGATGCATGCGGGGGAAAATCTGTTATAGTAACGCGGAACTCAGAGCCAATTAGTCGGTTTTTTGAAACACGCGTAAAGTCTGCGTTAATTAAGGTGTTCATTGTAACGGTATTTTTATCGCGATTGCTGATTATATTTGAGCCTGCTGCTTGTAAAGAGGCTTGCTCTTGGGGCTTAACCTTTGTTGCGTTATCTGGTTTTTTGCGACTAACAAAAAAATACATGATAAATAATAGTATAAGAATTATGATAAAAACAATAAAAGCAACGGAATCTGACTTTTTACCCATAAAATCTTTATTTCCTTTTTATGATGCTATAAATAGTGGAGAAGTTGCTTTATTTCATCAATTGAAATATCTGCATTCTCAGCACAAAGTTTTTCTTTATTACCAAGTCCACTCATAAAAGCACAAGTTTTACAGCCAAAATTATGGCCAGCTTTTATATCGGTTGCAGTATCGCCAATCATAAGAACGTTTTCTGGTAAAATTGGATTTTGAAGGAACGCTTTGTTCGCTTCATAAATAGTGGTAACAGCAAGATTGATTCCCTCAGGATCAGGCTTCATTTTCTTTACTTGTTCTGCACAAATTACGGTGTCAAAAAAATCTGAAAGGTCAAAGTAGTCGAGTATATTATTTGTAATAGCAAATGGTTTATTAGAAACAATCCCTGATCTCATTCCAAGTACGAACAGTGTTTCAATGAGTTCTGGAATACCCTCATAGATAAGTGATTGCTCAACGGCATGAGCTGCGTAGTAGTCAACATACCAAAGATACATATCCTCAAGTTTATCAACAGGTAAGTCTTGTTTGTGTTGTAAGTGCTCCATTGAGCATTGTAAGGATCGAAAAATGAGCTTACGTGCACCGTCTCCAACAAAGGAAATGATTTTTTCATTTGCAATGGGACGATAACCAAAGTTTGAAAGTGTTTCATTGACAGCAGAGATTATGTCTAAAGAAGAATCAACGATAACTCCGTCAAAATCAAATAGTACAATCTTGGTATCAGCTAAAAGAGGATGTGATTTATCTGAAGTAGTTGAACTATTCATCTATACTCCTTGTAAAAAACTTTTTTTATTATAGACAAAGTTTCTTGACTTGTCAATATACAAATTTCTCAGCGATGGCTAGTTGATATTTTGCATGAAATTATGTAAAATACTTATTTGGTGAAATTTTGGAAAAAATAGGATTATTAGATGAAAAAAGTCGGTATACAAAAACAATTGTTATTGGTGGGAATTCTCGCACTCAGTTTAATTGCAGGATTGCTTGGTTGCTCATTTGAAGGGGGGAAGGCAGGAGGAGTGCTTGAGTTTGCAGGTGGCAAAGAAGTGGCCGTTGCGTTAGAAAAAGAATATTATCAGGTTGAGCTTTCAAAGGCTATAAGTGGCGTAATAATATATAAGAGTTTGAGTGATGAAGTAGCACTCGTTGATGGGAAGGGGAAGGTTCAATTACTTAGAGCAGGGGTAGCTGAAATTGAAGTAAAACGGCTTGAGAGTGCAACAGAAAAAGAGATTCGAGAAGTCTTAAAAATT
>JBOFSR010000051.1:0-40331 GCA_051651645.1 Treponemataceae bacterium
CAAAATGCAAATCAGGCAATTTATTTAATGATGGTTGCAAAGTATTTTGAAAAAATTGCCGATCACGGCGAGGCGATTGCAAGCTGGGTGCAATTTAGCATAACGGGCGAGAGAAAAAATATCAAACTCCTTTAGTCAAAGCTAGGCAAGGACGTGCAAACATGAGCAAAGAACTTATTTATTCTGTTGAAGATGATGAAAATATCCGCGAACTGATTGCCTACGCATTAAAGGAAGCAGGATTTGAGGTGCAATCGTTTGCAAGCAAGGTGACTTTTTTTGACGCGATAAGTGAGCAAATTCCGTCTCTTGTAGTGCTTGATCTCATGCTTGAAGATGGCGATGGATCTGAAATTCTTGAATCCTTACGAAAAAATTATGCTCATTTTGATATAAAAGTGATTGTCGTGAGTGCAAAAAATTCAGAAATAAATATTGTCAACATACTTAACGGTGGTGCAGATGATTATATGACAAAGCCTTTTTCTGTGCTTGAGTTAATTGCCAGAATCAAGGCAAATCTTCGAAAAAAATCGAGCAACCAACTACATTTTTCCACCTTTGAAAATGCAAGCCCTCTTAAAGTCTCTGGAATTACGCTCATTCCATACAAGCGGTGCGTCCAAAAAGATGACAAAGAAATTTCACTGACGCAAAAGGAATTTGAGCTTTTTTATTTTCTTGCGTCAAATGTAAACGTGGCGATAAAGCGGGAAGCCATGCTTGATAAAGTATGGGGCATTGGGCAGGCAATTGAAACGAGAACCGTTGACATGCATATAAAATGCATTCGTGAAAAATTGCATTTAAGCAAAAATTCAATTGTATCGGTGCGTGGCATCGGTTATAAATTCACAGGAATAATAGAAGACTAACAATGAAAAAAAGCATTTTTTACAAGATTCTTTCCATTACCGTTTTGACAGTGGCACTACTGTACACAAGTTTTATTTGCATTGCTCAGTTTTATAACATCAAAACGGCAAAGACTTACACTGAAAATATCCTAAACCTGATAAAAGCCGATATCACAAACGTTGAAAACCCAAATGAAAAATATCAAGAAATTGTTCAAAAATTCCGCCAAACTGATGTGCGAATCAGCATTATCGACAAAGACGGCACCGTTTTAGCCGACACAATTCGCCCCAACATTGATGCAAATCCGTTTGACAATCACCGTGAACGATCAGAAATTCAAAAAGCGTCGGAGACCAACAAAACTGCACACGCAATAAGAAAATCAGATAGCCACGGCGACAGTTTTTTATATAGCGTAAAAAAATTTGACAAAATATTTATTCGTGTTGGGCTTAAGCTCCACGTGATTAATCAATTTTTGCTCAGCTTTATGATTAGCTCGCTTATCATCACAATTATTATTGTTTGCGTAATCATGCTCGTTGTCCCCCTGTTGATAAAAAAAATTATTCGTCCTTTTGAGTTGATTAAAAATAACCTTGAGCGAATTATTGCGGGCAAAGAAATTCAAAAAACGTATTTGAGTAGCCATGATGACATCAACATTATTTTGAATGAAATTAATACGATTTCTGCCCTTCTTAACGAGACAGTGCATAAATACCAAAATGAAAAAGAAAAACTCGCCTCTGTTTTAGACACGATAGAACAAGGAGTTATTGCACTTAATAAAAACAAAAAGGTGATTTTTACCAACAATTTTTTACAAACGCTCATTGGAAGTTTTGCAAAAAATGCGAGCCACCTTATTGAAATTTTACGTGATGCAGGATTAGAAAATAAAATCACGAGTGAAATTGATTTAAATCGTTACGCCTTGTTTGATTACGAAATTCTTGGAAGAGTTTTAGAAATCGCCATTATTCCCGTTGCAAGAGGCGGAAAGCAAAATGAAATTGCAAGCCTCATCAAATTTTCAGATGTAACGCAAATACGAAGACTTACACGAGAAAAGCAGGATTTTTTTATCAATGCATCGCATGAATTGAACACGCCGCTCACCTCGGTTTTGGGATATTCCGAGTTGCTCAATGCATCCTCCTTTAATGACGAAGAAAAAATTAAGGATTTTGCCAATAAAATCAACAAAGAAGCAAATCGAATGAAAGCTCTCGTTTCTGACATGCTTTTATTAAGTAAAACTGAAGGAAACTGGAACGAATTTATAGATGAAAAAATTGATTTAGCGACACTTACGAACACGGTTTTGGAAAGTTTTTCGATAAAAATTAAAGAAAAAAATATTACGCTCATCAGCAAAATCGAGCAAGTCAGTATTTTTGCAAGCATTGAAAAAATTACAGAAGTGATTTCAAATTTAATTGATAACGCCGTAAAATACACAAAAAATGATGGCACCATTGAAATATTCATAAAAGAAGAAAATCAAAAAGTCATTTTTTCAATTTCTGATACAGGCGTTGGAATTCCAGAAAAATATAGGAATCGTGTTTTTGAGCGATTTTTCCGTGCAAAAAATATTCAAGACGCTACAGGCACGGGACTCGGCCTCACTATCGTAAAAAATATTTGTACCCACTACAATGCAGAAATTTCACTCAAAAGCACCGAATCCATCGGCAGCGAATTTGTAATCGCATTTCGAAGTGCACCAAAATAGCCTCTCTGTCCTCACAATGAAGAAAGGATTTCTTACGGTTTACTTCAAATCGGTATAAAGATGTCAACAATACTATACGTCAATTTCAACAGTCATAGGGTTAGAGAAAAAAATCTCTCCTTCAAGGCTTATATTTGTCAGTAAGTCCTGCTTTTTACTAATAACCACCTGCAAAACTCCCGCGGGCTGGTGCAAGGAAAAGGATTGCTCCCCATCCTGCAATGTTTCACACAAAGCTAATGCGGTGGCAACGCTTCCTGATCCGCAACTTCCTTCTATTATAATAGAGTTGACATCACGCACAAAAATCACAGGGACAAATCCCGTTTTCTGCTCATTAACAAACATAACGCCAAAGGCTGCTGCATCAAAATGCTTATAAAATTCATTTTTGATCAATAAAAATTCATTAGCGGAATATGGAATATCAAAAACAACAAGGTGAGTAATTCCGTCAAAAGAAGCTTGAAAAAACTGCTTACAATTATATACAAATTTTCCTTGCTCAATATTGAGGGGCAACGAAATTTTTGCATTATTACGCTGAGTATCCACGGAAGCACCAAGCGGTTGATTACAGCCACTTACATGAATGCTAAAAGAGCTTTTATACACAGCAGGATTTTCTAAGGCAAGCAAGAGAGCAAAGGCTCTGGAAGCATTTGCACAAAACTCCATGCCCGCCATATTCATTTGAGGGCGACAGGAGTGCAATCCATCATCAACAATAAAAGCAACTTGCTGAGCTTTCAAATCTTGCATGCCTAACAAAAAAGCAGCGATTGCAAGGTAATCTTTTTGTTCAGTTGGCGTTTTAACAAAAACGGTAATATTCCCTGAAGGATTAGCAACAACAATATCGATTTTTCGCATGGACGAGTTCGTTTAAACGGTGATTAAATCATAGTTTCGAGTACCAAGCCCAAGTTTTTCCGCATAAACCATTTGCCCAGCCCAATCCGTTGTAGGGTGCAAGGTTGTAAAGTGATTATCGTGCTTTGTGTCTCGTTCATCCATAATGCTACCTTTAAGCGTTGGCATTTTTAGCACCTCATCAGCACAAGCTTGATCAAGGGCAACAGGGTCAAAAGAAGCAAACATGCCAACATCAGGCACAATCGGAGCATCATTTTCTGCATGACAATCACAAAATGGCGAAACATCCATAACGACACTAATGTGAAAATGAGGCCTGCCACTTAAAACGGCAACAGAGTATTCTGCAATTTTCGCATTAAGCTTCTCATTTGTCTCATCCCAATTAGTAAAAACGGCATCCGTCGGACAAACGCCAATACAGCGACCGCAACCAACGCAGTTTTCATGATTAATGCTCGCTTTTTTTGCCGCTATAGTAATTGCTTCATGAGCACAAACCTTTTGACAGCCACCACACCCAATGCACCGATTAGGCTCAATACTCGGCTTACCATCATTATGCATTGCCATTTTTCCTGCACGAGAGCCACATCCCATTCCAATATTTTTTAAAGCGGCACCAATTCCCGTAGACTCATGCGCCTTAAAATGCGTTAACGAAATAAAAATATCCGCATCCATAATTGCTCGCCCAATTTTTGCTTCTTTTAAATGGACACCATTTTTAATCGGAACACTCACCTCGTCCGTACCCTTTAACCCGTCCCCAATAATAACATGACAGTCCGTAGAAAAAGGCGAAAATCCATTTAGGTACGCAGTATCCAAATGATCAAGGGCATTCTTTCGCTTGCCAACATACAAGGTATTACAATCAGTTAAAAAAGGCTTGCCTCCAAGTTGCTTAATAATATCAACAACAGCACGAGCGTAGTTCGGTCGCAAAAAAGCCAGATTTCCCTCTTCCCCAAAATGCATTTTGATCGCAACATATTTGCCCTTAAAATCAATTTGTTCAACGCCCGCTGTTCGAATGAGCCTCTGAAATTTCTGAGGCAAACTTTCGTTTGATGTTGTTCGGAAATTAGTCATAAAAACTTTTGAATTCGCCATATTTCGTCCTTTTATTCTGATTTTTCTCCATTAAAGTATAAACCATAAACAAAAAAAAATCAAAATTTTATTGCGTTTTTTTTACATTTTCCAGCCAAAACATAATTTTAAATACCTGAATTATTTTTTTACGGGCGTTTCGCACGCAAAGCGTGCGTCGGGCTTTCTGTTTGTATCTTTTTATCTTGCTCAAGCAAGACAAAAAGTATATCACGTCAATCCCTAACGCATCCTTCTTTACAATTAAATTAGACTGAAAATTTTTGTTACAATTGCCTTTTATGATTTTCAAATAAAATTTTATTCCTAGAAGTATAAAAAAAATGTCAAGTTAAAATACTTGACATTTTTTTTATACTATGTTATATTTTTAAAATATTCCCCTGTAGCTCAGCTGGCAGAGCAACAGACTGTTAATCTGTGGGTCGTTGGTTCAAGCCCAACCGGGGGAGCAATCAATAAATCATTGGTATACAGTATTTTATAAAAATAAAACTACCCATACAAAAGGGCGTTTTCAACTTATTAAAATCAAAATGACACCTAGCCATTTTTACTTGTCCTTTTCTTTCGTTTGTGATAGAGTTCGTGGATGAAAAAAATTATATCTCATTTTTATGCGTTTGGTTGGAAAGAAACCTTTGAAAAACATTATATCACAATTCTTTCGGTTGTTGGGTTTGTTTTCACTGGAATTTTAGTATATCCCTTTGGTATTCATTGGGATAATGCTTATGTATTTACAAATATTTACACAAATACGCTACCAAATAATTGGATGGGCTGGTTTTATCCTCTTTTTTGGGGAACTTTATATAAAATTACAAAAATTCCCCACATAATTGGCATTTACCAAAATGTGATTTATTGGATTTCTGCTGCCATTTTATTTAAATATCTGTTTCTGAATAAATCAAAACGTTACTTTGTTTTATTTGCTTTTTTTCTAGGTACAATTTTTTTTCTTGTTTCAATTACTAATAATGCTTTTTTAGCAACTACAGTCTTATTTTCGATAGCTCTTTGGGTGTTGGGATGTGCAAAACAGCGTAAAATTCTTTTACTAATTTCTCTTTTATTTTTGCTAAGCTCCCTTTTTATTAGACGGGATGCAATTTTCTTGATAACACCGATTTTGTTTGCTTTTATGTATAACACTTTATCGTTCAGGTTGAAAAATATTTTTTTTAAATCTGTGTTATCCTTTTTTCTTGTTGTTGTGCTTCTTGTAATTTGTTTTAAACTTGAAAAATATCACACTTCAAAAATAGAAGGGTATGATCAAGGTATTAAATCTATTGAACTTATTACGATTTTTGATTTAACCGGAATGAGTTATTACAAAAAGGAACTTTTAATCCCAGATGAAATTTTGAAAGAAGAATATAGAGGGGAAAATCGACATCTTGTTTTAAATCATATATTAAAGTCTCCTGATATTTTTAATGATGTTATTACTTTTCAGATAAATCATCATGGTGTTGATGAATTTTTTCTTTCAAAAATGGGCGTAAATTTACAAATGGCTGTTCCGATTTATCTTAAAAATATTACATCTTATATAAAGTTTCGAGCACGGTTTATATCCCTCTTCTTTTTTGAGAATAACAGTCTTTTGCAAGCAATTGAATACGACAAAGATACTGCAAGCTTACTAAATTTAGAAAAATTCCCAAAACAAAAAAATTATTTTCTTATTCTCACTCTTAGATTATTTAGAGCTTTTGAATATATTTTGCCAATAACAAAGGAATTCTTTTATTTGATTATCAGTTTTTTAGCATTGATTTTTCTTAATAAAAAACAAATGCGTAATAGTTTTATTTTTGAAGAGAGGTTCTTTTGTAATATCTTTATTTTTGCAAATATTTTTTCTATTGGTATTACGATGATAAGTGCTCCTGCAGATCAATTTCGCTATGTTATGCCTGCAAATATACTTATATGGCTTGTGTTTATTTACACACTTTCAAAAACAAATGCTAAAAAACAGTTTTTGCATAATCTAATCGACAAGATTTAAAGGGGTTGTACCAGATAAGTTAAAAAGACTCCTTATTTAGCTAAATTATATTTTTTTGCATTTGATTTACAACTCCATACGATTGTAATCGTTTTGTTATTAAATCTCCACTCACATTTTCGAATGCATAAAGGAAAATGATCTTTGGAACTCCGTTAAATTAAAAAACTTGTTTTTACGTAAGTGTCTCTTAGCCTAACGACTTATACGTATTTCCAAAAGTTTTCAATCTGATTCTTCCTCTTTGCAAAATTTTTACGGTGATTGATTCTTCAAGCTTAAACCCACTCGCTTTGAGCTTGCTGTAACTTGCATATAGATCGCTGTTACACACAAAGCGATCTATAATAACCTTCTCCTTAACAACAGAAAACAAAGTGTCTGTAGTTGTGTTTTTATGATACAAGTATAGATCTTTTCGCCATATTTTTGCAGTCCAAAAACAGGAATTTTATCCACAGAACCACGCCCTTTTTTCCGTACAAACTTTGTTTGTTATCGTGTTCTTCAACGTAACTTTCATCAACCTCTATTTCAGCAGAAAATTCAGTGTCTGCTTACTAATATTGAAAAATTAATTCTTTCAATCGATGAAAATATGAAATAGAACTCTTAAAATTTACTCTTGCAAGCTCGGCTACACTTCGTGTTGTTGCACCTAACACAAAATATTCAATGAGTTTTTCTTTGCTAATTCGACTCTTTCGCATACCTCATTTTATTCATTTTTCTTGAAGTGTGTGTACAGCCCCTAAATTAATAACTATATCGTACATGCAATCCATTGGGGACAAATGCTACATTCATATTGTTTTTTTCCATTTTTTTGTTAAACGTATGAAGTAGGGGAACGCCAATTCCGTAGAGTGTTCCGATCAAGGCTCCCGCAAAAACGTCCGTAAGAAAGTGATGTCCGCTGAGTATGCGATATGTCGCTGTCATTGCAGCTAGAGAAAATGCTCCGACACTGACGGGAATGTTCCAGAATGATTTTGGAAAATACATTGCAAAAACGTATGAAGTGAATGATGCCCCCGCAAAAGCAAATGTTGTATGGCCAGATGGGAGAGACTTTCTATCTTCTTTTTCGCTGGGTAATTTTACTCCTTCAGGATAGGTAAAATATGTGTACGGGCGATAGCGATCAACGCCAAACTTAATAAATTCCTTTGTTGCGTGGCTTAATAAGAGTGTTTCGATGTACATAACGGCCACGGTTAATAATTCTTTTTTTTCGGGGATTGCAAGTAATACGAGTGGTAGTGCAAGCGATACTCCCATAAAGACGTCTCCTGTAAATTTGAGGGGATTAGAATAGGGAAACATAAATAGTTGATCCAAACCATTTATATCAAGTTTATCTTTGTATACAACACCCAATCCTTTAGACTTTTCAGGCAGAAGAAAGGTGGAAATTGTTGTTGCCGTTCCAACACCAAGTAAAATGCCATCCATAATCCAATTTAAGGCAAATGGCGTGCTGCTTTTAGGCTTTGGTTGGCTTTCGATAGCCTCGCTCGACTCTGACTGTGCATAGCTATTCATTAGTATGCATAACAAACAAATTATAGTAAATATTTTTTTTAGCATAGAGTATTTATATCAAAAAAAAATATTTTTTGCAACTAATCGAGGTTGCTTGTATAATCTTCTTAAAAAAATATGGCTTGCAAACTAAAAGATTTTTATTTATAATTCTGTAAGAAAATCTGATTGAATTCAATACGGATACTTCTTACGAGAGGAGTAATACATGACAGCTTTAGAAAAATATCTTGAAAAGGTTGGCACAAAGGCAAATCCTGCTTTTGTAAATTATATTTCACAATTGCAGCAAATCGCTCACAGTACTCCAGAGATTGCAAGCTCAATTGTTAAGGAGTTTGAGGCACAACGCTCTCGACTTAAATTGATTGCCAGTGAAAATTATTGCTCTCTTGCTGTTCAGTCAGCTATGGGAAATCTTTTAACTGATAAATACGCAGAGGGATATCCTGAACATCGTTACTATGGAGGATGTGAAAATATTGATACCATAGAAAGTCTTGCTGCAAAAGAAGCAATGGAACTTTTTGGAAGCGATCATGCTTACGTTCAGCCTCACTCTGGAGCTGATGCAAATCTTGTTGCGTATTGGGCGATTTTGTCAGCAAAAGTTGAAGCTCCTGCACTTCAAAAACTGGGAGAGACAAATCTTGCAAATCTAAGTGACGAGCAATGGAAGGATTTAC
Organism: Treponemataceae bacterium; assembly: GCA_051651645.1. Lineage (GTDB taxonomy): Bacteria > Spirochaetota > Spirochaetia > Treponematales > Treponemataceae > JBOFSR01. The sequence goes on from JBOFSR010000051.1 coordinate 8,849, forward strand.
GAGGCAAGCTGGGGAATCAAAAATTATTGGCACTTGATTATTATTCGGGGGGGCATTTAACGCACGGGTATCGTCAAAATGTGTCTGCCCGAATGTTTGAAGCTCATGCGTATTCTGTTGATAAAAATACAGGCCTTCTAAATTATGATGAAATTGAAAAACAAGCCCTTGAAATTAAGCCCCTGATTTTGCTTGCAGGGTATAGTGCATATCCGAGGGCAATCAATTTTAAAAGATTTCGTGATATTGCAGATAAATGTGGAGCTGTTCTTATGGTGGATATGGCACATTTTGCAGGCTTAGTTGCGGGAAAAGTTTTTATTGATGATGAAGATCCTGTGAAGTGGGCAGATATTGTTACAACGACGACGCATAAAACACTTCGTGGCCCACGGGGAGCAATGGTGCTTTGCAAAAATTGGCTTACTGAGTATGTAAACAAAGGCTGTCCCCTTGTCTTGGGCGGCCCTCTTGCTCATGTGATGGCGGCAAAAGCGATTGCTTTCAGGGAGGCAAAAAGTACCGACTATCAAAGCTATGCTCATAAAGTACAGGAAAATGCACGATTTTTGGCTGCTGAGTTGCAAAATCTTGGCATACAAATTCAGACAGGTGGAACGGATAATCACTTAATTCTTTTAGATGTTTCGACGTTTGGTTTGACAGGTCGGCAGGCTGAAATTGCTATGGGGGAGTGTAATATTACCTTGAATCGCAATAGTTTGCCGTATGATCCAAATGGAGCGTGGTGGACAAGCGGACTTCGCATTGGAACGCCTGCTCTAACAACACTTGGAATGGGAAAATCGCAAATGACAGAAGTTGCAGGCCTTATGAAAAAAGTTCTTGAGAATACAAAGCCTGCAGTAAACAAAAATAGTGAGACATCAAAGGGAAAAGTTGTTGTTGATGAAAAAGTAAAAAAGCAAATACAATCAGATGTAAAAAAACTTTTATCTCAATTTGTGCTTTACCCAGAGTTGGATTTAGCCTTTCTCAAAACTGAATTTGAGGTGAATTAATTTTATGTTTACTTGTTGAACATTCACTCAAACTCCACTTGAGAAGTATTTTGCTTGAAAAAAAAACTATTTTTTAGTATAGTTATAGAAGCTCACTTTTTTGTAAGCAACAATAAATAACTTTGGCTTAGATATTTTATGTAAGATCAAAATAAGGAAATCCCATGAAAAAAAATGATTATTTATTCACCTCTGAATCAGTAAGTGAAGGTCATCCTGATAAACTCTGCGATCAAATTTCGGATGCAATTCTTGATGCGTATTTAGCTCAAGATGCACAAAGCCATGTTGCTGCAGAAACTTTTGCTTCAACTGCATTAGTTCTTGTTGGAGGAGAAGTTACAAGTACTGCAAAAGTGAATATTCAGGATATTGCCCGTCAAGTTGCAAAAGAAATTGGCTATACAAATGCAGATTTTGGGCTTGATTGTAACTCAATGGCAGTAATGGACATGATTCACTCTCAATCTCCAGACATAAATCAAGGTGTTGTTGGTACAGGCTTAAAGGAATTTAGTGGTCAACAGGGAGCAGGTGATCAGGGTATGATGTTTGGCTTTGCCTGTGCTGAAACTCCAGAATTTATGCCAGCTCCAATTATGTTTTCTCATAATATTTTGCATCATGCGGCAAATCTGCGCAAAAACGGTACGCTTCCTTGGTTGCGGCCAGATTCAAAAGCTCAGGTTACCATTAAATATGAAGATCACATTCCGCAATACATTGATTCTGTGGTTGTTTCTCATCAGCATAATCCAGAAATCTCTCATGAACAAATTAAAGATACGATGATTAATCAAATAATTATTCCAACGCTCAAAAATTCAAATCTTTTAAGCGATAAGACAAAATATTATATAAATCCGACAGGGCGCTTTGTTATTGGTGGCCCCTTTGGAGATACAGGTTTGACGGGACGAAAAATCATTGTTGACACCTACGGTGGAATGGGACGGCACGGCGGTGGTGCTTTTAGTGGAAAAGATCCATCAAAGGTTGATCGTTCTGCAGCGTATATGGCTCGCTATATTGCAAAACATGTTGTTGCTGCAGGATTTGCAGAGCGATGTGAAGTTCAGCTTGCTTATGCTATTGGCGTTCCGTATCCCGTTTCAATCATGGTTGAGACGTTTGGTACGGGAAAAGTTGAAAGCTCTATTCTGGAAAAAGCAATTTCACAGGTTTTTGATTGCTCTCCAAGTGGCATCGTTAAAACATTAGATTTGAAAAAACCTGTCTATCAAGCGACTGCACGGTATGGGCACTTTGGTCGGGATGAGTTTTCATGGGAAAAACTTGATAAACTTGAAGAATTACAAAAAGCTGTAAAATAATTGTGAGCCGTATTGCTTTTTTGACGCCAAAAGAAATTGTTGCAATCTTTACGATTTTTAGAAATGAAAATCCGAGTCCGAAAACGGAATTGAATTCAGTCAATAGTTTTACCCTTTTGGTTGCAGTTGTTTTGTCGGCTCAGGCTACTGATAAAAGTGTAAATAAGGCAACGATAGACTTATTCAAGGTGGCACAAACGCCAAAGCAAGTTTTTGATTTAGGCGAAGAAAAATTGATTTCATATATACGCACCATTGGGCTTTATCGCACCAAGGCAAAAAATGTCATCAATTTATGCAAAATATTGATAGAAAATTATGGTGAGGATGCTGGAGCCAATCCAGCCCTTCCGTTTCCAAAAACGCGAGAGGAATTTGAGTGCCTTCCTGGGGTAGGACGAAAAACAGCGAGTGTAATGCTTAATGTTTTGTATGACCAGCCAACTATGCCTGTTGATACGCATTTGCTTCGCATTTCACCACGAATTGGGCTTTCCGATGGCAAAACCCCAATACAAGTTGAGCAGGATTTGCTGGCAAGAATTCCGCAAGAATTTCTTGGTCACGCACATCATTGGCTTGTATTGCATGGTCGATATATTTGCACCGCACGAAATCCGCAGTGTGCAACATGTTGTATTGCAAAAATTTGCAAAAAAAACTTTGAAAAGGAAAAGGGTGAATGTTAGACTTTATTATCTCAAGTTTTAATTATGTAGGCGAAGAAAGTAGCACCGCGTTTGATAAGCTAAAAAGTGTTTTTACGATTGATATGTTTGCAAAGCTTTTTATTGTGATTGTTACATTATCAATTTATTTTTTAGTGTATAAAACAATCAAAAAAGCTATAAAATTTCTTGCAGAGACGCGATTTAGTGCCACAAATACTGCACTAATTAATAAGGTAATAAAGTATTTTTTTTCTATTATAATAGGATTTTATTTTCTAAATCTTTTTGGTATTGACCTTAGTGCAATTTGGGGTGCCGCAGGTGTCGCGGGTATCGCAATTGGTTTTGCGGCACAAACATCATTTTCGAATATTATTAGCGGATTTTTTGTTATATCAGATAAAGCATTGCGAATAGGTGATTTTATTACAATTGAAGGCGTGACAGGAAATGTTGAAAGCATTAATCTGCTGTCGGTAAAAATTCTAACGCCTGATAATCAATCAATTCGTATTCCAAATGAAAAAATAATTCAATCAAATTTTATTAATATCACATATTTCCCGCAGCGCCGAATTACTATTCGGGTGGGAGTTGCTTACGATTCAGATTTACGCAAGGTGAGTGAGGTACTTTTGCAAACAGCGGATGAATGTCCCTTTGTTCTAAAAGATCCTCCGCCAATTGTTATGTTTGATAAATTTGGGGATTCTTCTATTGAGGTTTTAATCGGATTTTGGTTCAAAAATGATGATTTTCGTGATGCAAAAAATGCTATGTATATTGGCATTCATGAAAATTTGAAAAAGAATGATATTGTAATCGCCTTCCCTCAAATGGATGTTCATTTAACGGGACAATAAATCATTTTTAAGCGTTGTATTTTATTAGACTGCTAGCCTAAAAGACGTTTTTCCATCCAAGTGAAATTCCCAGCGGATTGGCTGTTTGCGTATTTTTTTGATTAAACTCTACGGCCATGTAATAGTCTCCACCAGAGGAGCGAACAAAGCCAAGCTTGAGTTTTGCAAAAAATTTAATTCGTGCAATGTTAAAGGTACGCAAATCCGTAAAGGTGCTTGCATCAAGTTCTCCAAAAATTGGTGTTCGCGAATCAAAAAAACGCAGGTGAAAATCAAAGTGATCGTAATAGAATAAAATTCCCGCGGTGTCATTTTTTCGTTCAAATTTATAAGCAAAAAAAGTTTTAAAGTTTGTTCCTTCCCATCCAATTTTTCCTTGAAGATCCATATTTTGTTTTTCAAAGGAATTGGTCAATCCCGTGTATAAGGTTGCTTCAAATTCAACAAAAAAATTCCTTTTTGTTGTGTGAAAACCAAAGCCGAAATTGACTCCTGCTTGATGATTGTCTGGCTCAAAAATAAAAACAGACCCTGCAATGAGTTTAAAAAAGTTTGCAGCCAAATAGTCAAATTGAGCGAAGGCTTTTGTATAAATAAATGTTGGAGCATAAAACGATATTCTTACTTTTGCATGATCGTTGATAAATTCTGAATAGTCAGCATAGAGTCCCATATTTATAGATTCACCAAAATTGTTGACAAGGATGCCGACATCCATCTCTGCAGAGGTTGCCTTGAAGAGAAAAATTGAAACAAGCAAAAATAAAAATACTGTACGCCTCATAAGCCATACCTATAGCCTATACTCAGTTGGTAGGCATCCGATATCTTTAGTATGTCATTCAACTTTATTTTGCAAGCAATGTCAAAAAAGCCATTAAAAAATCTGAATCGTGCAGAAGTTGCCACCATGTAATCAATTTGAGTGAATAATGTTGTTGCTGTTGAAGCGGTGAGAAAAACTGCAACTTGAAATCCCTGCGCATTGAGGGCGTCAAATAGTAATGTTGCTGTGATGCCAAAAGGATTGTCAACATACACAAGCGTTTCTGGTTTATCAGCGGGCATAGAATACATGGTAAAGTTAAAACTAAAGGGAAACTCTGCTAAGGGTGCCTCAAAGTAAAAACGTGGCTCAAAAATAAAGTATAGATCATTAAAAGAAAACTTCTTTCCAATCTGTGCCTCTGAGCCGTGTATGTAGAAATTGGCAAGTCCTGCTTGAAAAAATACGTTGATGGCATTTCTGTCTCCGACAACCATCGAAACGCCTGCACGTAATAAGGCTGAGTCAATTGATACCGAACTCGTGCTTTGAGTTGAGGCTTTTCGACCAATATCGACACTCGTTCCCATTGAAATATCCATAACAAACAGAGGCAAAACAACCGCTGATCTAAAGTCAAGGCTCACGGTCGTCGTCGACTTCTCATCGCTTGCCGTAACATAAAATGCAAAAAGGCTTGGATTATTAAAGCGAACTGTGTAGCCAAAGCCAGCTGAAGCTAGAGCTGTGTCATTAATATACTTATAAATATGATTTCCAAATGAACTTCGATTACTTACCATAAGAGGCGAGTCAATGAGTTCAATTCCAAAGTATCTTTGCAAGAAAACGCCTGATCCAAGCGGCTCGTCATCTTTGTATAAAAAAGATAGAAAGTGATAAGAAAGTGTAGCTGGATTTCTGATTTTAAAGCTGATGGAGGCTGTCTCAATGCCGAACTGGCTAGAAAAATCACCATTTTCTAATAGCAAGTCAAGATAAAATGAAGAGCGAAAAAACATGATATTGCTAAAATTTATTTGCGTTGAAAGATATGTGTGCGAAAAAATATCTACATAGGGAGCATCTGCTTTTGATTTTGCTTGGAGGTATGTTCCAAAAAAACCAGAGAAGTATCCTGCTGACCATACAGAGAAATTTCCTGCAAAGAGTATTATTATAATGATAAAAAGTTTTCGGTATGTTTTCATGCTTAATTTAAAAATATAGTTATCTCTCTCATTATCGGAAAAAAATTTGTTGAACTAAACACTAAAGCTATATTATTCACGATTTTAAGCTATTTATCTATACTTATAATCAAACTTTCATCATTATTTTTCTGATATAAAAAAAGTTCTTGCGTTGCACAAGAACTTCATTGTATGTTATTGAATTTAAGTAAGATAAGGTTTGTCGATGATAATGCGGTACTTAGCGTTGATACACAAAGGACGCATCTTTGTTTGCATTTTTATCACTTATCATGTAGCGATATGTAAGCGAGATGGCAAGATTATCAATATAAATTTTTTGCTTTTCAAAATCTTCATTTAAGAGTGAACCGAGCATGTTAAAGTCATATCCTAAACGAAGCCCTAAGTAATGATTTTTTCCTATAATGTATTCTGATCCTAATGCAATGCTTAAGTCAAGATCAACAGCATCGTAGCGCTGAGCAAAGTATTTTTTATTCTCTTTTTTATCATTTTTGTAAACATCTAAATTAACTTTCACATTAAAATTAAGGCGAGTACCAACTCCAGCATAGAATAAAATAAATTTATTTATAGGAAACTGTGCCTTGAGCATTAACGGAATTGAAATACTTGGTAGGGTGTATTTGCTTATGTAGTGGTCATCTTCTTCGCCTACTTTTGGCTTTTGGTAAAAACCAATGCTTCGCTGTGCATAGCCCACGCCAAATTCAAAACCAAGATATTTTATAATATCAACTTGACCACGTATATCAACCATAGGCGAAAAACTCATTGAGTATGGTATACCAACAAAGCTGTCATAAGCATTATCCTCAAGGAATGATTTATAATCGCTACCGCGCACAGATGTTGTTCCAAATCCTCCAATAACGGTACCGAATGAAAAATCTGCAGCGTATGTAAAACTATAGAGAGATACAATCAAGCTTGCTACAAAAGCAGTTAATTTCTTCATAAAACCCTCTTCATGGTATTAATGACTAGATACAAATAAAATATATCTTATTTTGTATCGGCACCTAAAAAGTGAACTTAAGTCTTTATAAAAAAATATTTTGTGATTTTATTATAGGATTTGTATATATCACGTGTTTTTCACGCTGATGAAATAAGAGAATGATTTATAGCGTAAAGTTGTGTGAGTACTAAAGGCGAAAAACTTTTTTTAATACTAATCGCACAGCCTTTTTTGCAAGAATGCTCAGTTGAATACAGAGGTTCGGAATGTATATCTTCCAAAAGGTGAAGTTTTTAATTTTTTTGATATCAGGGAATTCTCGCTTAATGTAGTCGCTCATGATTGCTCCAAAATTACTTTTAAGTGATCTAAAAAAATACGGCGAGTGTTGTCAAAAGAAAAATATTCAAGTCGTTTTTGCTGATTATCCAAAATTTGCCGAGCATAATTTTTATCATACACAATTTTTTTTATCGCATTGCTTGCCGCAGTAAAATCTTTTGTTTCAAGGAGAACTCCGCTTTCTCCAAGCGTTTCAGGAACCGCACACGATTTATACGCAATGACAGGAACCTTAAAATACATAGCCTCCATTAATGGAACGCAAAAACCCTCATGCTCACTCATGCATAAAAAAACGTCGGCAAGTTTATAGTACGCGATAATTTCGTCAAAAGGGATATGCCCAGTAAAAATAACGTCGCTCAGTTTCAAATAGCTCACAAGTCCTTGCAACTGTGCATAATACTTGGTGAGGCGGTTTGATCCAACTAAAAAAAGACGAGCATTTTTGTCAACAAAGTTTTTATAATAGTAAAATGTTTTTATACAGTCCTCAATTTTTTTGTTTGGGCTTATTCGTCCTGTAAAAAGAATATTCGTCCCTGTGCTATTTTCAAATTGAGTTAAAATATTTTTGGCTGGCTCAAGCATATATTCTGCATAATTGATAATGATTGGACAGAGAAAAACGTTTTGACTCTTCATTCCCTGTGCAATAAGCTCATCGCAGTTAAATTGCGATACACCAATGGAAAAATCACTTTTTTGACAAAGCATTTTTAGCTGGTTTAGTCCCACAAGCGTTCGCCGATAATTGATAAAACTGTACCCACGCAAAAAATGTGGCGGCGTAATATTATGATAAATAAAACCTTTTTTACAGGGCAGGTCTAAAAACCAATCAACAACCTTTGTTCCCGATGCAAAATGAAAAAGCACCACATCGTCACGGTTGATTTTCGCCTTATACAAGTCCTCTCGCCTTGATTGTAAAAGACTGTCGCTTAAAACCGTTAGAATTTTTGTTGTAAAGCCCTGTTCTTTGAGAAGATTATCAATGTTAAGCAGGTGATTTGAAACAGCATCTCCATTGCTAATAATATACGCAACTTGATAAATTACCATGATTTGACCACCGCAAGAACCTCGTTAAGTGAGTTTTTTGTGCACGATAAATCGGTGCATTCGTAGGCAAGTCCATTGCCTGTTCCCTCTAAGGGATTGTAGCAAGGGCCAATAGGGCAAAATATTTGCACGAATTTTTTACTTGCTGGCAAACTATTATTTGCAGGCATGATGAGGCTGCCATTTGTTGAACAAAAAATACCACACACGTGAATATCGTAACTACAGGCAAGAAAAAGAGGCATGGAATCATTGCCCACAAAGGCAAAACTTTCCTTAATGACCTTTGCCGTATCCGCAATACTGATTTTACCTGCAAGATTTATGATAGTTTTCTCTGGGCATTCTCTGCATAAAAAATCGCAAATATCCTGATCCGCCTTTCCCCCCACCAATACAACTGGGCGTCGTATTTTTTTTATAACGGCTGCAAAATTTTCCTTTGCCCACTGCCTGCTTTTCATTACTGCCCACGGATTATTTCCACCGCCAGGCGAAATTACGACATAGTCCGTAGCGTCGACAGAGAACGAAGATTTCTTTTCGATGAAGCATTCAAGGTGAGCGTTTTCAATTGACAAAGCGGGATCAATCATTTTTAGATGACGATACAGTCGATGTTCAGTTAAATTAAACGCGGAAAAAGGAACTCGCTTTGTGTGATTATCCGTTTTTGACCAAATATGAATTTTTTTTATGCCAAGTAATTGAAAAAAGGTTAAGAGGATTGTGTTGCGGTGAAAAATATATACTTCATCAAAATGATACGGTTTGAGTTGAAAAAAAAGCTTAAAAAGAATAAACGCATTCGACAGTTTATTTTTACTCACGCCTAAATCATCTGTTTCTATAATTTTTGCAAGATGCGGATTATTTGAAAGCATAATAGCGCAGGACTTTGCAACAAGGTGAAAAATCTGAGCGTTGGGTTCTTTTTTTGCAAGAGCAGGCAAAACAGGTGTAAAAAGTAAAATATCCCCAAGACTCGAAAGCTTAACTGTTAGAATTTTTTTTTTAATGTCGGTTTTTTCTTCTGTTGAATAATCGTTTGGTACTTGCTTGAAAGTGAAAAATCGTTGTCCTACATAATTAAAAGCGACAAAAAAGCACATTCCAGCAAGCATGGCAAGATTTTCTTGGATTTTTATATCGGCGTTGCTAAAAATAAATCTTACGAAGGGTTTTGCAATTCCATAGGCAAGCAGATAACAAAGCGAAATATTAATAATAAATTTAATGAGTGTTTTTTTATTTGAATCTGTGTTTTTAAAGGTAAAATGTTTATTTAATACATAGCTTAAAATACTGCCAATGACGTAGTTTGACGCACTTGAAACCCAGTAACTCAAGCCCAAAAAGTTGTAAGAGACAAACATAACACCCGTTCCAACAAGCGTATTTGCTATGCCCACTGCAATGAATTTCCAAAATGTTTTATCAAAAAAATGTGTGATTTTCATGCCTTATCGTCCCTTGATTCTGTAATATAATGGTTTTAGCATTTCTTGTACGCCCAGCTTTTTACTCAGAATAATTAAAATATTTTTTGCTTTTAACAAGGCCATATTATTTTTTTGTAAGAAAAGATCTTTATGGCTTTGCCATGATTTTTGCAAATTATTTTTTTCGATTAAACTTTGTACTTCTTGTTGAACTTTTTTTGACGAAAAAAAATAATTTTTGTATTCAGGAAAAATACAATATTCTTTTATGTAAGCATCAACTCGATTTTTATTTTCTGTTGTATACACTGCTGATTTTTCAAGAAAACGCATAGTTAAATCAGCGGCTAAAAAAGCATCTCTAAAGTTTTCATAAATTTTTTGTGCAGAGGGCTTAATATGCATAACGCCTGTTCCAATGCGATATTCATATAACCGCTGCTCAATAGCGACAAGGTTTCCGTTTGCAAAAGATGAAAGTAAAAAGACTAAAACCACATCATCGTACTTTGTGATGGCAAAATCCCTTGGAATATTTTGCAGAAGTTGATCAACTAGAGTTTTTTTAATCACGTATGCCCAAATGCAGTTATTCATTTTTACGGTTAGATTATCAATCCATTGGTTCGATGAAAGGATTCCCTTTTGTGGCTGAAACATTTCACCTTGAAAATCAACTTTGTTTTTGTCGGGATGAATGTAGCGTTTTACACCCATGTACGCAATATCTGCGGACGTTTGACTGAGTGAATCATAAATAATTTTGCATGCATCAGGGATTAAACTGTCATCGCTGTCAAGGCTTTGAATAAATTCGCCGCTTGCACGAGCAAATCCTGCAAGCCGTGTTTGAAGTGTTCCTACATTTTTAGGCAAATCAATAAAAATAATTCTATCATCCAAATTTTGATACGTGCAGACAATTTCTTTGCAATTTCCAGCGGAGTAGTCATTTATTACAATGATTTCAATTTCTTTAAATGTTTGATTTATAACGCTTTCTAGGCACTCGGGCAAGAATTGTTCTGTATTATGAACGGGAATAATAATCGATATTTTTGGTTGACTTTGCATAAATAAATAATCATACTACAGAAAGTCCAGAAAATCAACTAGATACTTTGGCAAAGTTTTATAGATTTTGTTGATGCGTTCGCTTTACGTTTTTGGAAGGAGTTTTTTCTTTTTTATGAGAAATATTGTGAGAGTGATGGCTGCTGCCAAAAAGTCTGCTACAGGCTCTGCATAGTAGACTCCGTCAACTCCGAAGAAAAGGGGAAATACAAAAACGAGCGGAATGAGCAGGAATATTTTTCGTACGAGTGCTAAAAAAAGTGAGATTTTTGCCTGTCCTAGTCCGATGAAAGTGCCTTGGCAGGCAAATTGAATGCCGAGCATCCAAACACCTGCAAAGAAAATGGGCATTTTAGAAGATGTTAATTCAATTAAGTCTGCATTATTTGTAAAAAGTTGTACAAAAACGTGCGGAAAAAATAAAATCACTAAAAACCACGTAATCGTGATTGAAAAAAGCATGATTGCTAAAATGCGAAAGGTCGCCCGCACACGCTCGTAATTTTTTGCCCCAAAATTATAGCTGATAATTGGTTGTGATCCATTCATAAAGCCTGAAACGGGCAGAACGACGAGTTGCATTACGCTAATCATAATCGCCATCGAGCCAACATATAAGTCGCCGCCGTATCGCTGTAGTGTGCTATTGATTGCAACAACAACGAGGCTTTCTGTTGCTTGCATGATAAAGGGAGAGCAGCCAAGCCCCATAATTTTTTTCACAGAAGTCAGGTCAAACTTTAAAAGGGGCACTTCAATTCGAAGGAGCGTTTTTTTTCGGGTAAGCACTCGCACAACCCAAAACGCCGAACATCCTTGTGAAATAATTGTTGCAAGGGCAGCTCCCTTTACGCCCAAGTTTAGGGAAAAAATGAAAATAGGATCAAGTACAATATTGATTATAGCCCCAATGATGACAGACGACATTGCCGTTTTTGCCTTACCTTGGGCACTAATATAGGGATTTAAGCCTAATGCAAGCTGAACAAAAATTGTTCCGCATACGTAAATCGAAATATAATCAAGTGCGTATTGAATGGTGCTATCGCTTGCTCCAAAGAGATATAAAACTGGTTTATTGAAAACAAGAAAGAAAGCTGAAAGGATGATTGAAAGCGTGAGCAAAAGTAAAACGCTATTTGCCACAATTTGCTTTGCTCCCGCAAGATTTTTTTCGCCCATTTTGATTGCGGCAATGGGGGCACCGCCATAGCCAACTAAGGCTGAAAAAGCTGAAATAATTATGATGACAGGGAAGCACACGCCCAAACCTGTTAGTGCAATGTGTCCCACGTCTGGAATATTGCCAATATAAATACGATCAACAATATTGTATAAAAGATTTATCACTTGAGCGACTACGGCAGGTAATCCCATAGAAAAAATTAAGTGCGGAATTTTTTTTGTTGCAAGGGCTAATTCTTTTGTATTTGTGCTTTTCGTAGCTATATCCTTTTTAGGCAAACTTATTTTTCATAAAATTGGCCACTTGTCATCCAGTTGCCTTCAGCGTCGCGCTGTTCAAAACTTGCTGTGCTACCTTTGGTCCACCACGTGTAAATAAAGTCATCGGTATAACGAACGCCCGAAGCTGATATTGCCTGTGGAAGTGTAACTTCTGTTCCGTCAGAGAGAAAGAGTTTTACAAAGTTGAGTGAGTCATCGGTGAGCGTGTAGTATTGTGCTTCAATAAAAGTTTCGTTTTCATCGCTGTAGCCAACGGTTGAAATTAACTTAACTCCTAATCCCTCATTTTTTGTTGAGCAAGACACTAAAAGTATAGCAACGAGTGCCAGCGATAATCGTTTCATGGTAATTCCCTTTTATGTTCGTTTATTTTTTGATTTTTCCTAAAAAATCTTTTGTTCGTTGATGCTGGGGAGCTTCAAAAATTTGTTGTGGCGTACCTTCTTCAATAATTAATCCGCCGTCCATAAAAAGAATTCGTGTTCCAACCTCACGAGCAAAACTCATTTCATGCGTAACGACTACCATAGTCATTCCCTCTTTTGCTAAGTCCTGCATAACAGCTAAGACCTCACCGACCATTTCTGGGTCAAGGGCGGACGTTGGCTCATCAAAAAGCATTACCAACGGTTGCATTGCCAAAGAACGTACAATCGCAATTCGTTGTTTTTGCCCACCAGAGAGTTGCGGTGGATAGGCATGGGCTTTTTCACGCAAACCTACGCGATCTAAAAGCTCATAGGCACGCTTTTGGGCAACTTCCTTCGACTCTTTTTTTACATGAATGGGCGACAACGTGATATTATCAAGCACACTCATGTGAGGAAATAAATTAAAATGTTGAAAAACCATGCCCATTTCACTGCGATAATAATCAATCTTTTTTTCACCTGCGTACCCTTTTAGTTGGGGCGACGTAATTTCTTCATTTGTAAAATAAATGCTGCCGCTCGTTGGTTTTTCAAGTAAGTTAAGGCAACGTAAAAAAGTGCTTTTTCCAGACCCCGACGGGCCAATGATAACAACAACTTCGCCTTTTTCTATGTGCGTGTCAATGCCACATAGTACCTGCAATGAGTCAAAATTCTTTTTTAAGTCAGTTACTTTAATCATGATGACGCATCCTTTTTTCTACGTGAGCCATCAATTTGGACAGTGGAAAGGTCAACAAGAAATACACACATGCTGCAATTAACAGTGGCTCAAAGGGTTGGAAAGTGTTTCCACGCACGGTGTTTGATTTATACATCAAATCAGCAATGCCAATAATCGATACAATTGAAGATTCTTTTATTACAACAATAAATTCATTGCCCAGTGATGGAAGTGCGTTGCGTAGTGCTTGCGGAATGATTATAAAGCGTAATGTTTGCAAGGCTGAAAGCCCCAAACTTCGGCCTGCTTCTGTTTGTCCCTTGTCAATGGACTGAATGCCGCCACGAAAAATTTCGCACACGTAGGCAGCTGAGTTTATACCAAGTGTGATAACGCCTGCCATAAAATCAGAAAAATTGATTCCCAAAAGGCTTGTTAAGATTGGAACATTGGGAAAGCGGATTCCTATATTTTGTAAACCGTAATAAATGATAAAAAGTTGGACTAAAAGGGGAGTGCCACGAATAAATTCGACGTATGCAGTTGCAAAAAAACGAAGTCCCTTGTTTTTGCTAATTCTGCATAAGGCTAAAAATAAGCCGATTGCGGTTCCGATTACCACCGCAAGAAGGGCGAGTAAAACGGTGTTCTTTGCCCCAACGAGATAAAAAGACCAATATCGTGATAAAAAAGAAAAATTCACAAAGCAACAGTACCATAGATGAAAAAATCAATCAAGACATTTAACTCTTTTTGCAAAGCATTCAAATCACCATAAATTAAACTACATTTTATCTGCTTCTAAAAGCATTTTTGTGTGCCACTCAAGGAGTTTTTTTTCAAAAGCAGGATTGTCGCCTTTTACGTCGCATTGAATACGGAAAACTGGCTCGGTGCCGCTGCCGCGCATCCACATAAAGGCAAGGTCTTGAGAGTTTTTGTCTGTAAAAAGGATTTTAAATCCGCCTTTGCCTGAGATGCTAAAATCGCTAACGTTTTGCGTTTCTTCACTGCCATTGTTGCTGATAGCTTGCCAGCCTGTAATGCCAAAATCCGTTTCAAGCTCTGTTTTTTTTGATTGCCATTCACGTAAAAAAACTTTTTGATAGTTTGCCTTAAGCTTTGCATGATCTTTTTGCGTAATATTTGCCTTTGCATGTTCTGCAAAAGAGCTTGTCGTTGTGTAAGAAGGAAGGGATTTAAGGATATCAACAAATGTAAAATTGTCACGATATTTTTCTTTTTGGTTTGAAAGCTCGCACCAAATATGAAAAAGTCCTTTTCGCGTTTTTCCGTCGGCGGTTGTGCTATCACGAATGACAAGCAGCTTAATCAGGGCAAAAAGCGTATTCAGAGGATCGCGCACCGCTGCAGGGTGAGTAATATTTCCGCCATTTGAGCCTTCACCCAAAATCCGCACCGTGTAATTTTCAGAACGTAATTTTCTCGCAAGATTGACAACATTTGCCTCTCCAACCTCTGCCCTAAAAACCTTTGCATTAAAGGCACGTGCAATTTCCTCAATTCTCATTGACGTTGGGCAATTAACAGCAACAGCAAGATTTTTTGGCGTCCCCATATAATACAAGCAAGAAATTTCCGCGAGAACAGAAAGTGCAAAAACTTCCTGAGCCATAAGAATTTCAGGCTGGTTTTTCGCTTGGTTCCAAAAAACGATATTTCCTCTATCTCCATCACAATCAGGCATATAGCCAAGAATTGCATGGTTTTTTCCTTGTGACTGAAGCTTTTTCATTTCATCCGCACAAAACAAAAGATTTTCTTGCTCTGGGACGATTGCATGAACAATATTCCCCACCGTATTATTAATCGCAAAAAAATCAACGCCCATTTTTGCAAAAAAAGCCGCATCAATTGAAATGCTTCTGGCACTGCCATTCATATCACAGACAATACCAAGCGGATTTTTCTTAATCCCATCAGTCATTTGTGCAAAAAAATCTTTTTGCTGGGAGTCATTTTTTGTATCCGCAACAACTTCCTTTGTAAAATCCTCATACGAAACGAGCGCCTTTTTTTTCCAGCTATCTGTTTGGTTGTAAATATTTTGCAATTTTTGAGCATCCGCATTTTTCAAAATAGCATTTGCGTGATTTTCCGCCTGATCCGCATTGCAGCGACTCAAAAAATCCTCTATTAAAATAGTTGCCTCGCTTGCAGGAAGAACGCCGCCATCATTTAAGCCAAATTTAATACCATTATGTCCAATCGGATTATGACTTGCCGAAACGTAAATAAACGCCGTATAATTTTTCGAAAAAGCCATAATCTCAGGAGCGGCACTAATGCCCACAAAAATAATTTCTACTTCATGGCTCATCAACGCACAAATAATCGCCTTGCAAATGGCATCCCCCGTCGGCCGTGCATCCATTCCAATTACAATCTTTGCATTTTTACCAAAGCGATTTTCAATATAATTAATAAAAGTCTCGCCAATTATCGTAGCGATTTGCTCATGCGTTGAACCAATTTCCGCCGTTTTATCCTCTTCATCGCCAGAAATCGCAAAAACCTTTCTCCAGCCAGACGCCGACAAAATCATTTTACCTACGGAATCTTTTATTGAACTCATAATTTTTCCTTGCTAATTGATTGTAATTTGAAGAGTTTACCACAAAAAGGCGAAATTTGCAAGCTGAAGTTTATCGATTTTTTATCTTTGGGCGTTACGGTTTTGCAAACCGTCGGGCTTTCCGCTAGAATCTTTTTCTGACTTTAAAAAGTTTAAAACGCTTTCATAGACGGCACACCCATTTTTTAGAGAATCTTCATATCGAATATCTTCTAACTCACCAGGAACATAAACAGTTTTGATGTTTGGTGCGGGCCGCAGGTTTTTCATTTCTTCATATAGTTGATCAGTGTGCTGGAGATACGCTTCAGGGGATCCAAAAATCGCAGGATTAATTAAGAGTACAAAGGCCATTGTGTTTCGCGTTTTTGACAACTCCTTTTCATCGTACATAGAAATAATATGCGGCCCAAACGCTCCAGTGAATAGGCCTGTAAATCCTTCAATTGCCAAGGCAATCGCTGTTCCTTTGTGGCCAGCCATCGGGGTTACGAAAACAACTTTATACGGATCCGTCGTTGGAATCCCGTTTTTATCAACACCCCAGGTAGCAGGGATTTGTTCGTTTTTCGCTCGTGCGGCAATAACCTTTCCTAAGGCGACCTCACTTGTTGCCATATCGATAAGTATGCGATGTTTTTTTCCAGGAATGCCGTATGCAATGGGGTTTGTTCCAAAATAGGGCTCTGCGGCACCAAAAGGAACCACGCATTTATCAGTGTTTACCATAACCATTGATAATAAATTATTGTCAATAGCCATTTGAGCATAGTAGGATAAAGCACCGCAATGAGAAGAGTTTTGTACTGAAACAGCGTAAATTCCTGTTTCGTTTACTCGCTTGATAGCTTCTTGCATAGCAAGTGTTGTTCCGTAATGACCCATTCCGCCATCCGCATTCAAAATCCCAGCCGCCTTTGCCGTTGCAGTAAACTGGAATTGTGAGTCTACATTGATGCCACCGCTTTTAATTCGATTGCAGTAATGCTCAACTCGAATGCTTCCGTGCGATCTAACTCCTCTTGCATCAGCATGAACAAGGGCGTCGGCTACACAGGCAGCTTGCTCTTGAGCGATTTTATATGTGACAAGTTTTTTTTCAATGAGGGATTTTAATTCATTTAGCTGTATTATAACATCTGCCATAAAGCCTTTTTTACCTTTTAGTTAAATGATTTTACAATCATGGTTGCACTCTGTCAAGGAAAAAAATAATAGTTTTTTTGTGATCACGTTTTATTTATTCTGAGTGTAAAATCTTTACCCTTGCTTTGACTTTAATCAAATTTTTTTATATAATTTCAAGAAAGTACGTATAATTATTATGCTAAGGAAAATATGATTGCCTTTACAGAAGAAGACAAAATAATTCTTGATTCATACAAGCCTATGGCAAAAGGAATTGCCGCCCTTTTTGGTAGTGCCTGCGAGGTTTTAATTTATTCACTGGAGCGCTATGATCATTCTGTTGTCGCTATTGAAAATGCGCATAATTCTGGGCGAAGTATTAGCGATCCAATCACCGAGCTTGCCTTGGAATTAATTACACAATTTGATAGCGAACGACGATTTTACGAGCCGTATGAATCTTCTTTTTCAAATGGTCGGCGTTGCCAGTCGCTTACGATTCCCATAAAAAACAATGAAAAATTAATTGGGTTATTTGGCATTAATTTTAATATTGATGCTAATTTTGCTGAAGTGGTGCAAGGCTTACTTAACCATAATGTATCAAGGGAAAAGCAAGACGGGGAAATTCAAACAATGGAAGATATGATGATGAGTGTTTTGGATAAAAATATCTCCGCTGTCATGCTCGATGCAAATATTCCAAATCAAGAGAAAAATCGTGAAATTATTTTAAATCTCAATAAAATAGGCTTTTTTAATATGAAAGGGTCAACTGAAGCTCTCGCAGACAGGTTGAAAATCTCTGTGCATACGGTGTATGCTAATTTGAGGAAAAATGCAGAATAATAACGAAAAAATCATACAACTAGAAACAAAACTGAGCTATTTAGAAGATTTTGTAAGTAATCTTGAAAGCGTTGTTCTGGAGCAAAGCTCTCTGATTAAAAAGCTTCAATCAGAAAATACGCTTATTCGCTCAAAAGTTGATGAGCTACTGTCTTATGAAGAGCCTCTGAATAAACCTCCGCCACATTACTAGAATATCTGTGTATTTGATTTGTAAAAGCATAACACCTTAAAAGATGCATACATCAGTAAAGTTATGACTTCTTTGTGATTGAGTTGCCTATACTTAAACTGACTCAACTATGAACAAGTTTTCTTGTTGTTTTTACTAGAGAATATCAAAAAATAAGCCATCGTATGAAGGGGCAATAATTTTATCGCGTAAACACGGAGATTGCTCTCTTTCTTGTTTTATCAACTCACAGATTTGATTGTGGGAAAAATCATGACAGATATGCGTAAAATAAATTTGCTGTGCGGTTGTTTTTGCTGCAATTTCGAGTGCAGAAGAAAAACTACAATGCGTTGTGTGATCACGTTTTCGCAAAGCATCAATTACTAAAATATCAATCCCTTCAAGCAGCATAAAAGACGATTCGGGTAATGCGTGTAAATCCGTTAAATAGGCGATTTTGCCAATTCTCCAACCAGTACAAGGAATGCACCCATGTTGCAGTGGAATGGGAACTATTTGAATGTTTTTTATACATAACGGTTTTTCCGCAGTATATTGCTCGCAGGAGATTAAATCAAGGTGGGGTTTTCCTCCGCCAATTTGAGTATTTTTAAAGACATAGTCAAATCGATTTTTTACATCAGATATGGTTTGATTATTTGCATAAATTGGCAAAGGCCTCTCAACAGAGAAAATGCGCATATCATCGAGTCCATGAACGTGATCAGCGTGGGAGTGCGTAAGTAAAATTGCATCAAGATTTTTAAGCCCATACGTAAGTGCTTGCTGGCGAAAATCAGGCCCAATATCAATTAAAATGGTTGTTTCATCATGCTCAATCAAAGCACTGGAGCGAAGCCGCTTATCTTTTTTGTCTTTTGACAAGCAAACATCGCACGAGCAAGCAATAACAGGAACACCATGACTTGTCCCACTGCCTAAAATAGTAAAACGCATACAAAAAGCTAGCACAACACGCAAACTCTGTCAATTAAGATAACTCTTTATAACACGAGATATTTAGCCTACCTATTGCATTATTTTCAATAGAGCGATAAAATCTGATTTGGTTATGTTTTATTGTAGTAAAAAATCACTTATTTTTGTAGCTCTTTTGATTCTCTTTTTTGGATGCAAAAAAAATACAGACACGCAAATTAATATAGCGACAAAGCAAGATAAATCACCTGTAGATGAGAGCAAAACGCATCAGTGGTTTTATTTTTCAAAAAATAATGTTATTGAAATTGATTCGTTACAACGACTGCCTCTTGTTGAGCAGCTGCCGTGGACAGAAGCAATTAGAATCTCTGGTGCGACACACACAGCAAATCAAGCGTATTTTTTGGTTAATAAATTGGGACTTTTCTCCATGCCCGCAAATCAAGGTGAGCAGATCATCCGCTTTACTGATAATCTTTTTTTCCCTAATTTTACCGCCGATACCCTGCTTTCAGTTGATGAAAATCCTGTTTTCAAGATTTACAAAAACAATTTTTTTAACCTTGAGTCTGAGCAGACCTCGTTTCCCTTTTTGCTTCAATATAATAGTGATACAAATACCGTTTATCCGCTTTTATCAAATAAAGACATTGATTTAGCTGATACAACACAGGCGGTTGATTTATTTTTTGACGGAAAAACATGGACAGGTGCATTTAAGTACATTGCAAATGAGCGTGTTTTATTTGATTATATACAATTTTCTAGTTATAAATCGCTTGTTGAGTTAAAAAATATTGCAAAAACAGGAAAAATTGAAAAGAAATATATTTCAAGCGATACCTACAAGCAAATTGCAGGCCCCAAGCCTTTTGCTAGTGCACCAATTCCCCTTGTAAAAATGCTTGAAAATGTACGGCTTGTGCAACCATTTCTTCTTTCATATACAGAATCAAACTCCCAATCACCAATACTTTATGCAAACAAGATTTCTGAAAATGACGTCTATATGCAAGCAAAAGCTTTTTTTGGAAAAACCTTCCTTCTTTCAGTATTTTCTGATGGGACTGCGTATTTTTTAGGAAGCTTACCTCAAAATCCGAAGAATATTTTAGATGACGTAACAGCATTTAAGCTTCCTAAATTGCCAGAAAACTTTGTGTACGGAGATATTCTTTGTTTTGGAAAAATGCTCTATGTTGCATGGGAAGAAAGCTTTTTTTACGAAACGGGTCGCAGTGGTTTTATTGCGGTTAATTTAGAAAATTTACTTTTTAACAAATGAGATATAATTTTTTTCTAATAATGCTTTTACTTGTATCAACTCTGCACCTTGTAGCACAAGAAATTGACAATGATCTGTCTTCTGTTGAAGACGCACTGTTGGAAAGTATTAACAGTGAAGAACTGGATGAAGACGAGATTTCTCCCACTGATGAAGCAGCTTCTGTAGAAAAGGAAAATGAATCAGCTGAGGGCAAAGATTCAGAAACCTCCCAAGAAGAGAAAGATCAATCTGATACAAATCAAGAGCAATCCACAGAGGTCAAAGAAGACGAGACCTTAGTCGAAGATACAGAAGCTCAAGAAGAAGATAAACTGAAAAAAGAAAAAAAAAGAGACCCCAAAAAGAAGAAAGAGAAAAAGCCAAAACAAGCAAAGCCTGAAATTGGAACTTTTATTGTAACAAGTGGCTTACAGACTATTTTGGTAACAGAAACCACAAAAAAAAGTGTTACTCAAGGTGATAATGCGGTTGGAGCTCCCATGGCTCTATTATTTTCTGTTGGTTTTGGGGCAAATATTCAAATAACCAATTTTTTAGTAGTAGCACCCCAGCTTACGTTTTACATGAATTACTACCTTTGGAAAGATGGTCGTCCACAAATTGCAGAAATAGAGATGCGAACGGCTCAAACTTTTAACTTTTTGCTTAACTTTCCCGTTTTATACCGATTTTTTATAAACCGAAGTGTTTTATCAGTTGGTGGAGGAGTTATGATCGCTGCTCGATGGGGGATGACAGCACAAGGCGTGCCTGACTACGAGCAAGAAGCAACCGACAAAATCAATCAATATTTTTGGAAGGGGCTCAATTATCTCTATCCATCTGCACAGATAAGTTTTGATCAAATATTACGAAATGGTTTTGGCGTTGGCGTTCAAATAAACTATTATTTTCAATTTGGCAATGTAATCAATAAAAACATTAATATTTTTGACGGGAATATGCTTTCTATAAGCTTTAGGCTCACTCCCCCGTACAAAATAAAAATACCGTCAAAAAAAGGCAAATAATGCAGCAAAACTATCTAAAAAAATTCAAGGAAATCCTTGCATCGCAAAAAAATGTATTTCCGAAAAAAAGGCTATTACTTCATACTTGCTGTGCCCCCTGCTCAACTTCTGTTTTGCAACTGCTTGATGAAGTTTTTGATAGTTCAATCTTTTTTTTTAATCCTAATATTTATCCAGAGCAAGAATACAAAAGACGCTTCAATGAATTGCAATCTTTTTTACACAAAGCTCAGTACAAACATGCTATTATTTCACAACCGTATGATTATAACTCTTTTTTATCAAAAACAGCTGAAAAAAAAATGTGTGCCGAAGGTGGGGAGCGATGTTTTATTTGCTATGATTTGCGGATGAGTCAAACGGCAGAATATGCAAAAAAACATAACTTTGATTTTTTTACAACAAGTCTTTCCATCAGTCCCCATAAAAATGCACAAAAAATCAATGAAATAGGGGATTCTTTGGAAAAGAAACTAGGAGTTAACTACTTATACGCTGATTTTAAAAAAGAAAACGGATTTAAAATTTCTACTGATATTTCAAAGGAATTTAACTTATATCGCCAGCAGTATTGTGGTTGTGAATTTTCTATGCGACGTGAGGAAAACTCAACTTAACGTTAATAAAAAGGACGAGCAAATTATAACAACTGTGAACAATAATTGCATACCAAATACTAGTTTTTTTCGCCAGCACACGAAGTAAAATTCCAGAAAGAAACGCATACAAAACAGTTGGTAATCCTGCATATAAATGAGCAAAACTAAATAAAAGGCAGCAAAAAGTCTCAATAACAAAAAAAATCAATTTATTTTTCAACAAAACAATCGTCATAAAAGCATTTGGCAAGAAGTCTCTATAAATAAGCTCTTCAAAGCTTGCAAGAATTATCGTTGTAATAATGATGAGCAAAGTGATCGAAGGCGTTGAGAACGCGGAAGGCTTTTTGTACGCAAGATGGAACAAATATGAAAGTCCCAGCAAGGATAGAAAGATACTCACAGAAAAAATGAGGCAAAAAACGAAAGAATTTTTAGAACTGCTTGGAAAAAAAAATCTTTTTAGAAAAAAAAGAATAACACACACAACGCTATACATGCACACATCATAGGGCGTCAACGAAAATGCAGGTAAGGTGCTTTGAGCGATAGGAAAAAAAATTGCATTAATAGAAAAAAAAAGAACGCAAAATAATATTATATAAAGGAAGAAAAAACGCATATTCATTAGAAAACTCTCTTCGGGTTTTGACACTGATAACAATTAAGATTATCTATGTTTTACAAAAGGCCTACACTATTTAGATTTTAATCCTCATACGGTACAGTAAACTGCATTCTATCTTTTGTGAGTACCGTATGTTCGTAGACAGATTTTGCCTCTGCAAGTAAGGTTTTAAGCTCAAAGTCAGTGTAACGCGGACTATAATGAAAGAGTGCCAATTGCTTTACTAAAGCATCCTTGCCAATTTGTGCAGCTTGAGTTGAGGTCATGTGCTTTTTTTCACGTGCTATTTCCAAAAGCGAAGATTCAAACATGCTTTCACAAAAAAGTAAATCGGAGCCCATAACTTCTTTTGCAATCGAATCATGATAAAGCGTATCCGTGACATAGCTCACTTTTCGTCCGCTGCGAGGATTGCCTAGAACATCCTCAGGATTAATTGTCTTGCCTTCTGTCGACTGTACGCATTCCCCCCGTTGCAGTCTTGACCACAACGGGCCTGCAGGAACATTGCAAGCAAGTGCCTTTTCAGGATGAAATTCGCCAGGTCGATTAAGTTCTTCAAGTGTATATCCAACGCAGGTTTTTGTGTGATAAAGGGGGAACGCTCGAATATAAAAGCCATCGCCTTCATGTACAACACAAGGAGCCGTAATTTCTTTAACCACAATGGGATAATTAATATACATATCCAAGACTTTGCGGCTTGATTCAATATACGCTTCAATTTTTGGAGGGCCATAAATATACAGCGGCTCATCCCTGTCAACCTGCGAAGAAAGCATCAGTAAACCAGGAAGACCCGTTACGTGGTCAGCATGAGTATGACTAATAAAAATGGCATTAATTTTTTTCCATTTAAGATTAAGCCTGCGAAGCGAGACTTGCGTGCCCTCTCCTGCATCAAACAAGAATAAATCGCCCTCACGACGCAGTAAAACCGACGTTAAATGTCGATAAGGCAAGGGCATCATTCCGCCACAGCCCAAAACGAATGCTTCAAGATTCATAGACAAAGTATAGCAAGAAAAAGAAAAAGCCTCAAGAGAGGAAACACAGCTGTGGGCGATAAATTATAAGAGAGCCTCCCAAGATCTGCTAAAATAAATCTCTTTAATATAGAGAAAAGATTAAATCTTGCTCATTTTCAGTTTATACAGTACAATGAGAATATGTATGCAACACGTGCAATTATCCATCTTGATCGTTTTGAGCATAATCTACAACAAGTACGATCAATTATTCCCTCACAAACAAAAATTTGTGTTCCTGTCAAAGCGGATGCATACGGACATGGGGCGGTACAAATTGCTCAATACGCAAAGGCTCATGGAGCAGAATTGTTGGCAGTGGCAAACGTTCATGAAGGAATAGAGTTACGCCAAGCCAATATTAGCGGTACAATTTTATGCTTTGGCACCGTTTTACCTGATGAAATTCCCCTGTTATTTGACTACAAGCTGACTCCCTTTGTTTTTGATGCAGCTTTTATTTCGCTTTTAACACACCACGCAACCAAAGAAAAACAGAGCATTGATGTTCATCTAAAAATTGATACGGGAATGGCTCGATGTGGTTGTGACTACACAAATGCTCATACAATAGCAAAAATCATTGCTCAACAAAAAAATCTTCACCTTGCGGGTGTTGCAACTCACTTTGCCTGTGCCGATTCAACCAATCCTAATGATATTAGCTATACACAGTTGCAACTGACGCGTTTTGATCAAAGCGTAAATAATATCAGAAAAGAAGGAGTTGAGACGGGACTTGTGCATGCAGCAAATTCAGGAGCTACCATTTTACACCCTCAAAGTCATTTTGATATGGTACGACCAGGACTCATCCTTTATGGCTACCTTGAAAAATCACTTGCACAGAGCAAAAATCACAAGGCCTCCTTCAAACCCGTAATGGAGATATATTCAACAATCACTTCAATTAAAATGATTGAAAAGGGCGATTTTATTTCGTATGGAAGAACGTGGCAGGCAGACAAAAAAACGCTCATAGCGACAGTACCAATGGGCTATGCCGACGGATTAAACCGAGCATTATCGAATAATTTTGAAATAGGCATTCACGGTAAAAGCTATCCTGTAGTAGGAAGAATATGCATGGATCAATGCCTTGTTGATATAGGGCTAAATAGCGAAATTCAAGTCTTTGATGAGGTCTGTATAATGGGAGATAAGGCTCCTTACAGTACACAATCTCTCGCAGAAAAACTACACACAATTCCCTACGAAATCACCTGCTCAATTAATAAACGGGTGAAGCGAATTTACTCCACAAACGGGAAGTAAAACAAGGGATTGACGTAACCTACGGAGAGAGGGGGATTCGAACCCCCGATACCTTGCGGCATAACGGTTTTCGAGACCGCCCGATTCAACCACTCTCGCATCTCTCCAAAAACAAAGGTTGCCTACACGGGCAACCCTTACGTAATGAGACTGAGAGGAGTCGAACCTCCGACCTTTAGATCCGCAATCTAACGCTCTATCCAACTGAGCTACAATCTCGATAGTAGCGGAGCAGGGGGGATTCGAACCCCCGGTACGCTTTTGGCGCACAACTCCTTAGCAGGGAGCCACCTTCGGCCACTCGGTCACCGCTCCAATATTTAAAATATTGATTTCTACAAAAGCATAAATGTCAAAATTTTATTTCGGAGCAGGGGGGATTCGAACCCCCGGTACCTTTCGGCACAACGGTTTTCAAGACCGCCTCCTTAAACCACTCGGACACCGCTCCATTTTTTTTACTGTACACTGAAAAAACCGTCTTTGTCAAGCCTTTTAATCCAATATACATGTTTTTTCTAAAAAGAAATTACTCTTGATCTTCAGTAACTTCATCTACGGGATCAGCAGGCTGTTCCTCTGTAGACTCAGCTGGATCATACTCTATAATTTTTACAGAAGAAGATCCCTCTGTATCATCAAGATTAATAGTATTCGCCTCAGAAGCATCGCTATCACTGCTTTCCTCGTCTGATTTTTCAACCCACCACTCGCCCTCTCCACTTGATTCTTTAATTTGCTGAATTGTTGGATCCAAAGTTTTAACTTTTGGGGCTTTGTTAATAAATGCAAGCAAAAAAGCGAGAACAAAAAAAAGCGTCACAAAGATATACGTTGTTTTCGTAATAACACTTGCCGAACGAGAGCCAAAAGCTTGAGAGCCACCGCCGCCAAGCAATCCGCCAAGTCCGCCACCTTCATCGTTTTGAATCAAAACCAAGGCCACAAGCAAAATACAAATCAACACAAAAATAACAAGTAAAATAATTCCAATTATTGACATACCATTCTCTATATTTATAATTTGATTACGTTTCAGACAAAGCCTGAAAACCACTGCTAAACAGAACGCTTACTATACCATACTATTAAAAATTATGCAATACATCGACGAGAAATCCTTTTTGATAATTTGGTATAAATTCTGCAGTTGTAAAAATCAGGCGATAATCTTTTCGTCAAAAACGCAATGCTCTCAGATTGACAAGCTCATATAATGCATATATACTGTGCTTTAGGAGTTTTAATGAAAAAGATTTTTAAATTTTTGTACTATTTTTTAGTTATCGGATGGACAATAAAATCAATTTCTGCAATTTTTGACAAAACACTGCCATTCAGTGAAAAAACTTTCTATATTTACGCCTTACTTATTATCATTTTTCTACAGGTTGCACCTAAGGCTTACAAAATATTCAAACAAAAAAAATATCAAAAACGATACGCTGCTCTTGTTGAAGAGATAACAACTGATATTGAGAATAATTTTCAACCTATTTCTGTTGACATAAAGCTCACCTCAGATGAATACGCGTATTTTAAGATTGATAATGTTGACTGGCAAGAATTACGAAAAGAGCAAAAGTCTATATCGTATACAGGTCTTTCAAAAACGGTCAACCTGGGGGCAGGATTGCGGTTTCGATTGGGAGGAATGGCGCCTATTAGACATACAAAGGATGCACTTACAGTTATTGAAGAGGGAACTTTATATCTTACAAATAAAAATATTTTTCTTGTAAATAGTTTTGCCACAAAAAAAATCCCCCTTGATAAAGTTATAAACACCGTTCCCTATAGCGATGCTATTTGTCTGCAAAGAAATACAGGAAAAGCGGTTTTTTTGAGTATGAATGTGAAAAATAGTATCCGTTTCAGCCTTACTCTGGAAAAAATTTTAACAAATAAATAGGGTGCGAGCAAAAATGAAACTTTATGAAAAAATATTTACAGCCTTTATTAGTATTTTAATTTTGCTGAGTGTAATTTTAATTATCCTTGAATCAAATCAAAACTTTGCATTACAGAATGCTATTTGGCTTGAGCCCCTTAATACTTTTATCTATATTATGTTTATTATAGAATTTATTTTCAATGTTTGTCGAAAACAATGGAAGGGGCTTGTTTTTGACTTTTTGGCAATCTTGCCGTTCATCATACCCTTTATCCGCATTGACTTGCGTGTTTTACGATTATTACGCATTCTTCGAATTACCAAGATTTTTACTATTCCTGCCTATAAAAGGTCGATAAAACTTTTTGCTCGTGTATTTTTACGTGAGAAAGAAATATTAATTATTACCTTGTCGATTAGCTTTACATTGGTGCTATTTTCTTCTGTCCTGATGTGGCATTTAGAGCATGAAACACAGCCAGATAAATTCCCAGATATATCAACAACAATGTGGTGGGCAGTTGCAACACTCACAACAGTAGGATATGGAGATATTTATCCTGTAACCCCATTAGGCCGACTTCTTGCTTCAATTATTGCCATTATTGGAATTGGATTAATTGCTGTTCCCAGTGGAATTATTAGTGCAGGCTTTATCGCTCAATATAATGAAGAAAAAGAAAAAAAGCATAAGAAAAGATTGATAAAAAACAACTGAAGCAAAAAATCTGTCTCTCTTGCAAATCAAATAATTTTATAGTACATTTGAAATCATGCAGATATATATTTGCTGCTCAAGACCTTTAACAAAAACAAAAGAGGCATTATGTTTGTTGATACGCACTGTCATTTAACATCAGTAGAGAACAAAGGAATACAAATCGACTCGTTATTCCAAGAGCTTTCTGCAAAAAACTTTCAGTTTTTACTTGATATTGGAACTGAATGCAACGATTTACAAAAAAGAAAAAAATACATAGCCACCGCTCAAAAACATACGTTAGATTTGCGTTTCTCGGCGGGAATTTGGCCGTCCCAAGAAGCAAGTCTTGATCGTTTTAATCAAATTCATGAATTAAAAAATCAAATTGAGTGTGCAAAAAATGAAAAAATCCCTCTTTGTGCAATTGGTGAGTGCGGAATTGATTTGCACTGGAATGAGCCGAGCAAAGAGCAGACAGAACTTTTTGAAATGCAAATTGAGCTTGCAAAAACACTTAATTTACCAGTTATTATTCACTCGCGAAGTGGCTTTGATGAAACAATTTCGTGCTTAAAAAATATGAATTATCACAATGGTGTCATTCATTGCTTTTCATACAATGTAGCTAAAGCAGTGCAGTTTTTGGACTTAGGGTGGTATATTTCTTTTTCAGGCAGTATCACGTATGCAAAAAAAGACAAGGCGGGCGAAAATGAAAAGCTAATCACGTATATTCCAAATGATTTATTGCTTTTAGAAACGGATGCCCCCTATCTTGCACCAAAACCTGAGCGTGGAAAAACAAATACCAGCCTGTTAATTGCTCACACCTATGAATTTATTGCAAATAAACGCAATCAAAGTCTGGAGGATCTTCAAAAAATAATATATGCCAATTCTATGGCCCTATTTGGCAACAAAGCTATTCTTGCATAAATACTCATTTAGCGATACTATAAACTATGCAAGGACGAATTTGTGAAGGCTCAAACAATTTTTTTGTTGTTGAGTGTGATGACGGTATTACTCGACTATGTAGTCTAAAGGGCAAAAAGCTGCCATCGGCTGAACGCTATTACAATCCGCTTGCTCCAGGTGATTTTGTGCAAGTGCTTATCGATAATCTTGACAATAAGGCAGGGCAAATTACTGAACTTATCGAGCGAAAAAATGCCTACTTGCGCTGGAATGTTAAAGGACGATTACCGCAACTATTGGCGGCAAATCTTGATTATTTATTTTGCGTAACGACGCCGCAAAATCCACCGTTTAGAGCCCGCTTTATTGATAGAATGCTCATTCAAGCTGATGAGCAAAAAATTCAAAGTTTTATTTTGCTTAATAAATGTGATAATAAAATTCCTGCTGACTGTGAAAATCAATTAAAAATTTGGCAGGATTGCGGTTACACGGTTATAAAAATTTCTGCAAAAACAGGAGAGGGGATGCAGGAAATGACAGAATTTCTTGCTAACCACCTGTGTGCGTTTGCGGGTCAATCGGGTGTTGGCAAATCAACAATTATTAATCGCCTTGACGATTCAATGAATATTCGCACAGGTAATTTATGCGAAAAATATGATCGCGGGAGTCACACAACAACAAAGGGCGTGCTTCATCACATCAAAATAAACTCA
This sequence comes from Treponemataceae bacterium, assembly GCA_051651645.1. Lineage (GTDB taxonomy): Bacteria > Spirochaetota > Spirochaetia > Treponematales > Treponemataceae > JBOFSR01. Next base: position 37,920 of record JBOFSR010000051.1, read on the forward strand.
AACTTTACAAAGAGTAACAGTAATGTATTTTGCGATATAATTGATACGCCAGGAATCAGACGTTTTGTGCTGCATGATATCAAGGCGGAGGATCTTATTTACAACTTTCCAGAAATGGCTCCGCTGGTTGGAACATGCGGTTTTGGTATGTCTTGTTCACATACGCATGAAAAAAACTGTGCAATTTTGCACGCGGTAGAAAAAGGACGGGTTTCATCACTTCGCTATGAAAGCTGGCAACGGGTCAAAGAAGAAATAGAAACTGACTCATGGCTGGATTAAAAGACTACAGCTCCTCTAGTTTTTTTCTAATTTGCGAATAGCTAAAGCCTTTGCGAATAAGCCTTTCGTAGATTTTTTTTTCACTTAAATTTTTTGATTGATATTTTTGCAAAGCACTTTCAAGAAGAGCATCTTCACTATGTTCACTGAAAAATTCCTCAAGGCAGGTGTTTATAATGTTTTTATTAATGCCTTTTTTTATTAACTCAGCAAATAAACGATTTTTTCCTTCAGTTTTATGAATGCTTCTATTTTTTAACCACGAACGAGCAAATCGTTCATCAGATAAATAATTTTTTGATTCAAGAAAACTAAAAGCGGCATTAATGGCTTTTTCAGAGCAATTTTTTTTAAGTAACTTTCGAAACAGTAAAAGTTTACATTGTTCACAACGAGCTAAGTATGCAACGGCTTTTTGCTCAGCTGCAAAGGTCTCTCCTGCGTGCAATAAATCAGCTACTTCATCAGATGAATAAACGCGCTCATAAAAATCTTCTTTTTTTATTTTTTCAAAATAACTTGTTCGCAAAAAAAAAGAACTTCCTAATGAGGTTGTAACTTTGACAACCTCATCTGAAGTCCATAATAACTTTGTAAGACGAAATTCTGTGTAATTATTTTCTGCATCCGTGTTTGATTCACAGACATCAGAATATAAATCCATTGACTAACGTTTACTAAATTGAAATTTACGACGTGCTCCACGTTGTCCGTATTTTTTACGTTCAACCATACGTGAATCACGAGTTAAATAACCGTTTGCCTTAAGGGCAGTATAATTTGATTGATCAACTTGAATCAAGGCACGAGCAAGTCCATGTAAACAAGCACCAGCTTGGCCATTTAATCCGCCACCACTTACATTAATTAAAATGTCATATTTATTTTCACAATTTGTTACCATAAGAGCTTGACGCACAACAACAACCTGTGAAGGCGTTGAAAAATATGCATTCATATCCTTGCCATTAATAACAAGTTTACCTGCACCCTCACGAATAAATACACGGGCTACAGCTGTTTTTCGTCGTCCTGTACCAATACCAATATTTTTACTCACCATACTCTCCTATTATATTTCCAGCGTTTTTGGATTTTGTGCACCATGAGGATGATTTTCCCCTGCATAAATCTTTACATTGCCAAGTAGTTTACGTCCCAAACGCCCATTAGGAAGCATTCCTTTGATTGCAATCTTTAATGGATCTTCAGGATGTCGTTCTAATTTTTTCAAAAATGTGAATGATTTTAATCCACCCACATAGCCTGTATGATGATGATACATTTTGTCTGTAGCTTTAGCCCCAGTTACCGCAACTTTTTCAGCATTAATAATTACAATAAAATCACCCATTTGTTGATTTGGCGTATAAACGGGTTTATGTTTTCCGCGTAAAACGCTTGCAACTCTCGCTGCAATTCGTCCAAGAGGCTTATTGTTTGCGTCAATAATATACCACTCACGATTCGCCTCATTTTCTTTAATAAAAATTGTTTTCATTTTTTAACCTTAAACAAAAAACTTTATAAATACAGAGTATTTATATTTCTTTTAGATGAGCAAATCTAAAAGATTGCACTTAATAAACAAGCCATTAGAGACTTGCCGTTCGCATCAAGCGCAGATATTACGGGTAGATTATTATACAGCAATACAGTGATTTTAGTCAAGCAGATTTTTGATTTTTAACAAAAAAATACAGAAAATGGTTGCATTATTAAAATGGCAAGGCGTTTTTTAATCATAGTAATCTCCTACTTTCTCTAAACCTTATAAATAATATATTTTACATAATTTCATAAAACATCTCAACAAAATTCGTAATATATTTTTTATTATCGGATAATCTATGTACTTATATTAATTTATTTTAAGAGGCTTTGTATATCTGCTTGTAACCGCCAGCAAAAAAAAAGGAAAATGCCAGCGAAAACAACAAGGCGAGTTATTGCACAACTGAACGAGTTTCGCAACGAAACTTATTTCAGTATGTGCAACGCTATTACAAAAAAAGGAGACTAGAAATATATCTAGCCTCCTTTTTTTATGCTCTAATCAATTTTGATTGGGTAGTTTGCTGTCAACACTTCAATCTTTGTCTTATTATTGCCGTCATGGTTAGCCATACT
>JBOFSR010000052.1:0-3338 GCA_051651645.1 Treponemataceae bacterium
GTACAAACATCCATTACAGAAAAAGATGTCTTAAATTTATTAGCAGAAAAAAAACTAACTAAGGTGATTTCACTATCCTCAGAGCGCTATAATCCCTTTGACAGAAAAAATCCATTTTCTCAAGAAATTTTATATGCACCTGTTCAGCCACATTATTTGAACTATCAAAAAAAACTTGATAAATATTTTTTTGATCAAAGTGGTAATTTTCAGCTATATTATGTAAAAAACGAAAATCAAATTGAAAAAAAAATTGCATCAGCCCTTAAAAACTATCAAGAAAAATATTTTCTTGAAATCTATGTAAACTCACGGACGCTAGAGAAAATACTTTTTGTATTTTTCTTTGTACTTTTTGTATTACATTCACGCCTGAAACTTTTTTTTGCCCTAAGTTTTTCGCCCCTATGTACAGCTTTTTTTATTTTCCCTTCCTATATGCTCGGTGTTGCAAGTCTCTTTTTTGCAAGTGCATTAAGTATTTTTTTTCAATACATAGAAAAAGATAACTATGCAGATTCCATTAAAAAAGACAAATTTATCATACTTTTTTTCTTTTTTGCAATTTTTTGTGTTTTTGCTGAGGGATTACAAACCTTTCTTATTTTTTTAGCCTGCGTCAGCGTATCTTTTCTCGGAATTATTTTTTATAAACTTGTACAAAAACAATTTCAAAAACGCAAAAATTTTGTTCCACTGACAATAACTGGTATACAAACAATTCACTTAACACAAAAATTTTATCAGCAATACACCCTTCTCTGTCTTATATTCATAATATTTTTTTCACTTTCATTTACTTTTAATAACTCAGCTTCGAGCAACTCAAAATCAATTTCACAAATTTCTATACCAAAACCAACAAATATAGCAAATAAAATAAACTTTGCTGATTTCGAAAATTTATATACAAGCTCACAAGAAAGTATGATAAATCAAATTTTATTAATCAGCACATACTGGGATGCGGCGGCCTTTCCATTTATTTCAATGCATCAAAATCAAGAAAGAACTCAATTTGGCAATAAACTTTTTTATACAGTATACAAAAAACAAGAAGATAAAAGTATTTTAAAAACAGAAATAGATGCAATAAAGTTTGACACAGACTTTATTGAAAAACTGAAAAAAAAAATTGTGTCAGGCTCTGCATCCATAGAAAAAATGATTATGCAAAAAAATAATTTTTTTACCGTTTCATATTCAGAAATACAAAGAAAAACAAAAATTTTGGCTATTAGCAATATACATTTTTATGATTTTTTGCTATCATTAGCTTTCAGTTTAATAGCGTTTTTAATAAATACTATACCGATTACGAAACGTTTTTTATCGCTTCGTAAGTAAATAAGGATACTTGTGGTTGCGGTAAAAAATATAGCGAAAAAAAAAGATTCTCATTACACTCAGCTCAAGAATGCATTTTTACCTATTGAATCACTCGTTTCTTTTGATCAAGATTCTGATGATTACATGGTTTTAATAAAAAAAGAGCAAATCATTTCAGAAGGACAAATTATTGCTACAGGAAAAAATACAGGCTGCAATCTACATTCTCCCATTCCAGGTAAGGTTATCGATATAATCTCTGAAGTAATGCCCAATGGAAAAAAATCCCTGTGTGCAAAAATAAAACTACAAGGACGATTTTCCCATACAGGCAAAATTAATAAGCAAGTAGTCTCGGATTTTTTATCATCAGATCAAATTATACGCTACCTTGCAGATAAGGGAACGATTAATACTTTTGAAGATCCAACCCCTCTTTCTCAACAGCTGGAGGAAGCGCGCAACCTATCAAAAAAAAATCTCATTGTTCGACTCTATGATGATGATCCTACGTGTGCAATCGATTTGTTTTTAGCAAAAAATTATTTTACTCAAATTATAAAAGGTGCTTTTATTGTAGCAAGAGCTTTTTTAGCGGACGCGATATATTTTATGTTTTCACCCCAAAGTTTGGGAAGTAAGCCTGAAAAAATGATCCAAGAAAGCGGAGAAAAATATTCTATTCCTTTCTTTTTTTTACCCGTCGATATTAGTTTTTATCCGTGTGGTGGAAAGCGAGAAATAGTTGAAATGCTCCAAAAAATGAAAGATTATCCTGCTCACATCACGGATATTGCCATCGATAGTGCTACCGCCCTTTGTGCATACGAAGCTGTTTGTCTTGATAAGCCTTTAATGGAAAGATACATTCAAGTCAGCGGAGATGCAATTCTCAAACCTCAAATTCTTAAAGCAAAAATTGGAACATCCATCGGAGGGCTACTTCTTGAGTCAGGCGGTATTCTCAACAAAAAAGCAAAAATTGTTATCAATGGATTAATCAAAGGAACAGTAATAAATAATTTTAACACCCCCATCACAAAATACGTTAAATCACTTACAATAAACAAATTAACCTTTTACAATCACAATACAACCTCATGTATTGCATGCGGTCAATGCCACCAAATTTGTCCTGCAGGATTACATCCTGATGAAATTTATACTATATTTTCCAACTCAGAACAGGCATACAATGAAGAATATTTTGACTCTGCAGCTTTTTGTTATAAATGCAGACTTTGTAATACCGTTTGTCCTTCACGATTACCGTTGTTTCAAGCAATAAATCACGTGGCTAACCAGAAAAATGAGGAAAAAAATGAAAGCTAATACTTTAACTTTTTCGCCTTTTCGATATATAAAGCCCTCTTTAAAAACAACGTGCTATACATTGTTTATTCTTTTGCTACCACAATTTATTATGCTGGGAGTAACAAAAACCTACTCAGCGCTTATTCTTTTAGCCTGCAGCGTAAGTGCCAGCCTACTCGCTCAAGCTATTTTTACCTTTTTATCAAAAACTAAAAAATTAATACAATTCGAGTGTGCCTTTGTTGAAGGCCTTTTGATAGGAATGTGTATTCCATCTAATTATTCTTACATATCAGCATTTTTTATTATTTTTTGGGGAATACTCATCTGTAAACACTTATTTGGAGAATTTTCTAATGCGTGGGCAAATCCAATTAGTTTAATAGTTGTATTTTTATTTCTGTTAGGAAAGCCCTATTTTAATGAGGTTTTAACGAAAAGCGATTTTTTAACACCACATAATTTACTAGCACAATTAATTATCAGCAATGACTTTAACCTTTTCTCAATTGAAACAGACTTTTTCAGTGAATTTTTTATACGCAATTTTAATACTCAATTCCCTGAAGGCTACATTTCTCTTTTTTGGGATTCGCAATCTCTTATTCCAGCGTTTCGTTTCAATTTACTTACTATTATAGCATCGCTTTTTCTTTTTTCCTTTGATGTAATTGATTGGGTAATTCCTGTATGTT
>JBOFSR010000053.1:0-4077 GCA_051651645.1 Treponemataceae bacterium
GGCAAGTTTTTTTGCGGATGCCCATTTATTTTTATATTTGGAATAGCCTTTTCTAATCCCGCTTGTAATGCGTTTTTCAAAGTTGCGGTGTGTGTCATATAGGATTGTAGGCCTGTTTTTGCAAGCTCGCAGGCAAGCCCAAACGCCGTGATTGCAGGCGTATTGTACGTGCCTGCTCGCAGCCCATTTTCTTGATGCCCCCCGCGAATAAACGGCGTAAGAGGCGTTCCTTTTTTCACGTACAAGGCTCCAACTCCCTTGGGGGCATATACTTTATGCCCAGAAAGTGTTGCGTAATCAACATCCCAATCAGTAAGATCAACGGGTATTTTTCCTGCTGCTTGCACCGCATCTGTGTGAAATAAAGCCCGTGCCTCATGAGCAAGTTCTGCCAAGCGTTTAATGTCTTGAACGCTGCCTATTTCATTATTTGCTGCCATAATTGATACCAATAACGGCCGTTGTGCTAAGGCTGCCTCGTACTCATCCATTTTGATAATTCCAAACTCATCAACACCAACATATATTATCTTAAAGCCAAGCGTTTCTAAATATTTTACTGATTCAAGGACACAGGGATGCTCAATAACGCTGGTAACGATCACTCGCCTTCCGCTCTTATCCTGCTCTTTTATCATAGAAGAGAATACTGTGTTGTTCGACTCCGATCCTCCTGAGGTAAAGTAAATAGTCTCAGGTAAGACATTTATAAGCGATGCCACTTGCTCTCGAGCGGTGTGTATTGCACTCGCGGATTTTCTGCCATCTTCATGCAAACTTGACGCATTTGCAAAAACCTCAAGCTGCTCAATAAAAAATTTCTTCACCTCATGAGAAAGTGGCGATGTTGCGTTGTAATCAAGATATATTCTATTCATCTAGTTTTTGGGAAATAACTCCCCCTCCTACAATCGTTCCATTTATATAAGCAACCACCGATTGTCCTGGTGCAATTGCTCTTTGTGGTTGATCAAATTTAATATGATACAAAACTTCTGCATTGTTTGTTGTATTTGCAACATTTGAGTGCGGTTTTATGGTCGCCTTCACGGGTTGTGCTGCAAGACGGATTTTTACCATTGCCTCAAATGGCTGCGTTGGCATTGTATTGTTTGGCCAAACCCAGTCGTTTGCTAAAAGGGCGGGGGCAAATAAATCATCATCATGTGCTAGAACAATGGTATTTTTTTGTGCATCAATGGAGTGAACGTACAAAGGAGTATTTGAGCTTACGCCAAGTCCGCGTCTTTGCCCAATCGTGTAATGCTCAATTCCTCGATGCTTGCCCAAAATTCTTCCATCAAGATTGATAAACTCCCCTTCAACAGATTCTTTGTCTGCAAAAAGAGCCTCAAAATATTCGGGAGGAACAAAGTCTTGACTTTCTTGTCGCTCTGCTGCCTCAAGATGTTTTTCTCGTGCGTAGGCAAACACTTCTTTTTTACTCAATGCCCCTAATGGAAAGCGAACTTTTTCGAGCGTGGAAGAGGGAATACGATACAAAAAATAGCTTTGATCCTTTGAAATATCCTGTGCCTGCGTAATCAAAAAGGGATTTTGCCCGTTTTTACCTTTCATATCCCACTGTGGAACAATATTTTGAGTAGGACGAATTAAATTAGCGTAATGACCTGTGCAAAAATAATCAAAATCAATATTGCTTGCAAGCGTGCCTTCTAACAACGCTCCAAATTTAACCATTGCATTGCAGCGAATGCACGGATTTGGCGTTCGCCCTGAGCGATATTCTGAGGTAAAGTAATCTATAATGAGTTTTTTATACGTGTCTTTAACATCAATAACTAAATGATCGATTCCCACTGAGGCACAAAAAGCCTTGCTTTCATTTATATCGTCCGCTTCATCAGGGCCATAGCAGGAATTTTTTAGGCTCGGCATTCCTTCAATAAGCGGTAAATCATTGTTCCATGTTGACATCGTGACGCCTGTAACCTTGCAACCACGTTCAAGTAACATTAAGGCGGTTACGGTTGAGTCTACACCGCCAGACATTCCCACCAAAACGTGGGAACCTTTCTCGGGCAGTTGGGCATATTCAAAATTAAAAGTAGTATTCACGCTCATAACTATAACGAATTTTAGCTAGAAGTAAAAGTGTTGTAGAAGAGTTTTTGCAATTAAATTGCAAGAAAATATTTTATTTGTTTGTTTGATAATCAGCCTCATAAAAATACTTATGAAGCGTAATTGATCTCTGCGTTACTTCCAAAGTGTTCGTGGATTTACGGCTTTGCCATTTTTGAGGATTGTAAAATGCACATGTGGGCCTGTGCTCATACCTGTATTCCCCACCTCACCAATTTTTGTTCCCGTTCCAATGCTTTGTCCGTATGTTGTTGTAATACGGCTCATGTGCCCGTACAGTGTGCGATACCCTGAGTGATGGGCAACAACTACGTAATTGCCGTATGTATTATCCCAGCCTGCTGCAACGACGCGGCCAGAAAGGGCTGCATAAATTGGCGTTCCCTGAGGACAGGCTAAGTCTATACCATTGTGGTATGTACGGCTTCCTGTAAAAGGATTGCTTCGCCAGCCAAAGTTTGAGCTAATGTAATATCTGTTTTTTAATGGACGCATGAATAAATCGCCATTAATTTCTTGCCGTGTAATCCAATCAAGTTCTGCTTCTGGCAAAAACAGTGTTTGATCAGAAGGAAATGCATCTGTAATTTTAGCCTTATTTACCAGTGCAACTTTTTCAGCTGATATTTTGTATTTTTCTGCAATTGATTCAGGCGTTTCCGTATTTGTCTTTGTCGTATATAAAATTCCTGACATTGAGGGGATTCGTAAATATTGTCCAATTTGAATAGTTCGTGTATTTTTAATACTGTTTGTGCTAATGATGCAATCTTGCGTTACATTAAACTGCTCAGCAAGCGTACCAATCATATCGCCTTCTTTTACGCGATAAACGGTATAATACAAGTCTGGGGTGATGATTTCTTCTGGAATCGAAAATAAAACAGGCGTATCCAAACCGCCTTGCCCGCCAAAATCCTCGCTATTTGGTTGTATTTTTTTTTCATAGAATTCTTTTGTTGATAAGGCCTGAATGCTTAAAGTTAAAATGCTTACGGCTAAAAGGCCAGCTCCAGCGATTGCAAATTTTTTCCCGTAAGTTTTAGCAAATTGCTGCAACTCTGCAGTTGGAAGACTAATTTTTATTCGGGGAATATTTTTAATTATCTTTTTTGTAATATTTAAATCAAAAAATTGAGTTGTTAGCCAATTGATTTTTGAAGCCCTATAAATTTGCTTTAACGGAATATTCATTCTGTGTTTGAATGCAAGCTTTGCAAGATCTCGTGTAAGAATTGAACAAAACATTAATTTTTTTTTCATTGTATCCTCGTTACTTTTTCTTCAGCCCAATAATATAGGTTTCAACAGATTCTGATCGGCATGCTTCTGGCTTGAAGGTTTTGATTGTTGTAAAAATTTCTCGAAGTTGTTTCAAAATATGCTGCTGATCAGCCCCTTGAAAAATCTTTACAACAAAAGATCCGTCTTGTTTGAGCATGGTTTGTGCATAGTAAGCGGCAAGTTCAACTAAGCCTGTTGAGCGTGTTGAATCAACGATTTTATTCCCCGTTGTTGCAGGTGCCGCATCGCAAAGCACTACGTCGTACAATCCATTTTTTTTTGCTTCTGCTCTAACAGTATCGGCATAAAGATCTCCTGTGATTATAAAAAGATTATCCGCTTTAATATTTTTTGATAAGGGTTGTAAATCTATTGCCGTAACAAAACCGCTATCTGCCAAGGTGCGTAAAACAAACAAAGTCCAACTTCCAGGAGCCGCCCCTAAATCAAGCACTTTCTGATTTTTCTTAAAGAGAGAAAATTTTTTGTCAATTTCTTGGAGTTTATATACTGAGCGAGCTGGATATCCCTCTGCAAAAGCTTTTTGTGACCAAAAATCTGGCTTGCCGTATGAATTTACTGACATTGTAATCCTTGAAGAAAAAATTAAAATATGTATACTTTAAGAATGAATAATGATTATACACAAGAGTTAGAAAATATTGAAGCCATTTTGAATAAAAATTT
>JBOFSR010000054.1:0-9959 GCA_051651645.1 Treponemataceae bacterium
ATTGATTTTGGCGGTTCAAATCGTTTACTTTTTTTGAGTTCTTTTTTTATTTTTGCACGGTACAGTTCCAAAAACCACACTAAAAATCGTGCATTGCGTTCAGTTTTTTTTGGAAATGAAAGTTTCTCGTGGCGATAAATTCCTGTTGCAAACGTGTAAAAGAAAAAATCTGCAAGGTCAGGCACCACGCATTCAGCCCCCTCATTTTCAATAGTTGTAAAAATATCATTATTTGCTGTGGGATGAAACTTTACAAGGATTTCTCCAACGACGCCAACACGTGCTTTACGCACAGGAATGAGCTCGATTGAATCAAATTCTTTAACGATTTGCTTGATTGTGCGGTGATAATTAAAAAAACTTGGATGCTCCAACCGTTTATCGATGATGAGTTTCCATTTTTCGTGCAGTGCATTTACCGATCCTTTTACCGCTTCATACGGGCGAGTGCGATAAATCACGCGCATGAGTAAATCCCCAATCATCAAGGCCATCATGGCACGTTGAATTAAAGGCAGCGTCATTTTAAAGCCAGGGTTTGACTCAAGTCCTGCAACGTTAAGCGAGATAACAGGAATATGTCCCCAGCCTGCATCAATGAGTGCACGGCGAATAAAGCCAATATAGTTGGTCGCTCGGCAGCCACCGCCAGTTTGGGTAATCAAAAGGCTTGTGTGATTTAAATCGTATTGGCCAGATTTAAGGGCGGCAATCATTTGTCCAACGACAATAATCGTAGGGTAGCACGCGTCGTTATTCACATATTGCAAACCCGTATCGACTGCGTGAGTGTCAACATCGGGCAAAATGACAAAATTGTAGCCAGAAAGACGAAACGCCGTTTGTACAAAGCGAAAGTGTAGGGGAGACATTTGCGGTGCAAGAATGGTGTGCGTACCGCGCATTTCTTTTTTAAAGACTGCACGATCGTAGGCGGCGGAAACATTTTCGACAATGCGCTCTTTTTGCAGACGACCGCGCTCTTTTGCTGCGGCAATAAGGCTACGAATACGAATACGCACCGCACCCAGATTTGAGCCTTCATCAATTTTTATAAGCGTGTACATTCTTTTTTTTGCCGCAAGAATATCTTCCACTTGATCGGCAGTTACGGCGTCTAAACCGCAGCCAAAACTCGTAAGTTGAATGATTTCAACAGAGGGCAGGCCACTGGCAAAAATTCCTGCTCGGTATAAGCGATTGTGATATGTCCACTGATCAACAATGCGAAGCGGGCGCTCAATTTCTCCAAGGTGGGCAATACTATCTTCGGTGAGAACGGTAAGTCCAAGTCCTACAATCATTTCTGGGATTCCATGATTGATTTCTGGATCAATGTGGTACGGACGCCCTGCCAGCACAATTCCATTTGCTCCCATGCGGATCATTTGCTCTAAGGCCTCTTCCCCTTGATCTTGCATTTCTTTTCGAAAGTTTTGTTGCTCATCCCAGCCCTCTTCAACCGCAGCAGTAACTTCTTGTTGCGTAAGGTTAAAGACTTTTCCAAGCTCTTCAAAAAGACGGATTGCAAGTCGCTCTTTGTCATCAATTGGCAAAAAGGGATTGTAAAAATGGATGCTTTCATCTTGGCGAAGGGCTTCAATATTGTTGCGTAAAACTTCGGGATAACTCGTTACAATCGGACAATTATAGTGATTGCCCGCTCCCTTATCCTCAACAATTTCATACGGTGCACACGGATAAAAAATGTGCTTAACTTTCTGTTTTAATAGTGCTTCCACGTGTCCATGCGTGATTTTTCCAGGATAGCAAACCGATTCAGAGGGTATGGATTCTAAGCCCATTTCATACACGTGTCGATTTGAGCGTGGCGAAATAACGACACGAAAACCAAGCTTTGTAAAAAAAGTGAACCACAAAGGATAATTTTCATACATATTAAGCACGCGCGGAATGCCAATAATTCCTCGTGGGGCGTTTTCCTCGTCAAGGGGTTTGTAATTAAATAAGCGTTTGTATTTCCACTCATATAAATTGGGTAATTCCATGCCGTAATCTTCGGCTTCAGAATTGCTTGCATCGAAAACATGAATATTTTTATCTTCTAGCTCAAGACCTCTTTCACATCGATTACCCGTAATAAAACTGCGTGACTTTTTCTCGTCGTTGTTGGAAAAGGTATTGATTGTGAGCAAACAATTGTTTGAACATTTTTTGCATCGTTGCAAATTAAGCTTTGTTTTAAAATTATTTAACTGAGTAACGCCCGCTAGCCGAGAGGTAATTTTTGGTAAATCTTCTTTCGCAAGGATTTCTTCGTAGCTAATTCCTTGTAGGTACGCCGTTTTAATGTCAGGATGTTTTTTAATTTCATCAATCCATTGATCACGCGCAATTAATGCCGCTCCGTATGCCCCCATAAGTCCTGCAATATCAGGGCGAAAAGCATTAATGCCAGAAACTTTTTCAAAGGCTCGAAGGACAGCGTTATTTTTGAATGTTCCGCCTTGAACAACAACTTTTGAGCCAATATCCGCAAGTCGACGAAGCTTTATTACTTTAAAAAGGGCATTTTTTATAACTGAGTACGAAAGGCCAGCTGAAATATCTGCAACGGTTGCTCCCTCTTTTTGTGCTTGTTTAACGCGACTATTCATAAAAACGGTACAGCGGCTTCCTAAGTCGACAGGCTTTTTGGCGAGTAGGGCTTTTGTGCTAAAGCTTTGAATGTCCATTCCTAAAGAGCGTGCAAAGTTATCAAGAAAGCTACCGCAGCCAGAGGAACATGCTTCGTTAAGCTGAATGGAGGTGATCGCTCCATTTTTCATGCGAAGACATTTCATGTCTTGTCCGCCAATATCGAGCAAAAACTCTACGTTCGGGACAAAAAAATCTGCGGCCTTAAAATGAGCGATTGTTTCAACCTCGCCTGCATCAACACCGAGAGCTGCTTGAAAAAGTGCCTCCCCATAGCCTGTTGAAAGTGAGCGAGCAATGTAAACAGAGCTTGGAAGTTCTGTATAAAGATTTTTTAAAACAGTGACGGCTAACTCAACGGGATTTCCTGCATTTACATCATAAAATCGCCACAAAATCGAGCCGTTTTTATCGATTAAAATTGCCTTAGTTGTGGTTGATCCTGCATCAAGCCCCAAAAAAACAGGCCCGTTTGCTGTCTTCAATTCTGCCGTTATAGCTTTTTCTTTGTCGTGGCGTGCGTTAAATTCATCAAGCTCTTGCTGGTTATGAAAAAGTGGATCAAGTCTTTGAATTTCAGTCATTTCTGCGTCAACGAGTGTTTTAAGCGATTCTAAAAGTTTGCCTGCCTCCACAAACGGAATTTGCTCGTTTTTGACAAGAGGGATTATTTTTTCTGCTGAAAACGCCGCTCCCATTGCAACAAAAAGCTGCGAATCATGCGGAATAATAATTTCATCCTCTTTTAATTGAAGCGTTTCAATAAAACGCTCTCTCAATTGATCTAAAAAATGGAGAGGGCCACCTAAAAAAGCTATTTTCCCTCGAATTGGTTTTCCGCAAGCAAGCCCAGAAATTGTTTGGCTTACAACCGCTTGAAAAATACTTGCGGCAATGTCTTGCTTTTTTGCTCCCTCATTAATGAGCGGCTGCACGTCTGTTTTTGCAAAAACACCGCAACGTGCCGCAATTGGATAAATTGTTGAAGCTCCCTTTGCAAGATCGTTTAGCCCTGTCGCATCAGTTTCCAAAAGGGCAGCCATTTGGTCGATAAAGGCTCCCGTTCCGCCAGCACACGTTCCATTCATTCGCTGTTCAACGTTATCAGTAAAATACGTGATTTTTGCATCTTCTCCGCCAAGCTCAATTGCCACATCTGTTTGTGGGATTAGCTTTTGCACCGCTGTCGTTGCAGCAATGACTTCTTGGATAAACGGAATGCTCAGCCACTTTGAAACCGCCAATCCCCCCGATCCCGTAACTTTGACGCTTAAAATTTGATTTTTGCTCTGTGGCGATGTTTCTATGATTTTTTCTATAATTTGACTGACAACGGCAATTATTGTTGAGCGAATATCAGCCTTGTGCCGTTGATAATCACTTAAAATTACCGTGTCATCTGCGGATAAAACCGCAACCTTCACCGTAGTTGAACCAACGTCAATGCCCATTCGTAAATTGCTGATTGAAGAAAATTTACTTTCTTTTAATAGATTAGGTTTTTCTTTGTTCATAGTTTCCTGTATAAATAAAACTCCTCAAATTTTGTTAAAATTAAAGGTAGCCCCTAGCATTAATTTTTTTGAAAGTATACAGCGATTTTTTTATTTATGCAATGTCTTTCCAAAAGTGATAGTTCCTCATAGTCATATATTTGATAAAAATTGTCAAGCTTAAACTTGAATCAAGGGTTTTATAAAAGGAGTTGAAATCTCAAAAACAGGGTTTAGCAGAATTTAATATGATGATGCAGACATTTTTTATGATACACAGTATAATCGTATTCATTGTGTATAAAGGAGTGCAAGATTATGACTTTTAAAGAATTTTTGCAATTACGATTATCACAAGGATTGCCCGTTTTTTTTGATGGGGGAATGCGAACGATAATTCAGGCAAATCATCGTGATCTTGTGTACGATATGCAAGAGGATCTCAATTTTTCTCATCCGCATATAATAAAAAATATTCACCGCTCGTATATTGAGGCAGGATGTCAGGTAATAACGGCGAATACCTTTGATGGTAATCCTATTAAACTCCATGATTGCAAGTTTTGCACGGTTGATCTTATTTGTCAGGCATTTTTTCTTGCAAAGCAAGCGGTCGAAGAACACTTGCAATCAAAAGATTTGAGTAATGATGATAAAACACAGATAAAGCCCTTTCTTGCCCTTGATATTGGGCCTACTGGTAAGCGTATGCAGCCTGCAGGCGATCTTTCTTTTGATCAAGCATATAACACATTTAGAACGTGTGCCGTTGAGGCTCAGAAAGTTGGTTTTGATTTAGTCGTTATTGAAACCATGAATGATTTAGATGAGATGAAGGCGGCAATTCTTGCGGTTAAAGAAAACTCGTCACTTCCTATTGTTGCAACGGTGAGCTTTCAATCTGGTGGTGGACTTCTTCTTAGTGATGTGCCTACAATAGTGACTAGTCTTGAGCAATTGGGCCTTGATGCGATAGGCTTTAATTGTAGCGGAAGTTTTTCGCAAGTTCAAGAGCTTGCAAAACTTTTTGTTGCTAACGCCTCAATCCCTGTAATTGTACAGCCAAATGCAGGATTTCCTGTAATTGAGGAGGGGATGCCCGTGTTCAAAGCAAGCCCAGAACAGTTTGCCAAGGCTTTGTATGATTTATTTTTGAGTGGAGTGAGTATTCTTGGTGGTTGCTGTGGAACAACTCCTAGTCATCTTGCTCGGCTGATTTGTTATACAACGGAACAACTTACTGATTCAAAGATGGATAGAAACGTTTAAAAACACAAAATGTAATGCTTATTGCATCCTTGAATATTTTGTGATACACTTGCAAAAAAAACGATGAAAATCTATTGACAAAAAATACAATTACAATAAAAAATTCCTCCATTTTTTAAGGATTTTATGAAAAAAAGTACACAATTTGTAACAATGAGTGATGGTAAAAAAATTGTTTTGCATACGTGGATACCAGAGGTAAAAATAAAAGCTGTCGTTCAGTTAAGTCATGGAATGGTCGAGCATTCTTTACGTTATGAACGATTGGCTGCAATTCTTTGTTCATCAGGCTTTGCGTTTTATGCACACGATCATCGCGGACACGGAAAAACAGCTGAAAATCCAGAGGACTTGGGATTTCTCTGTCAGCAAGACGGCTTTAATCGAGTTGTTGCAGATTTAACACAGCTGATAGATTTTATTCATGAACAGTATCCTGGCCAAAAAGTTTTTTTGCTTGGGCATTCCTTTGGGTCATTTATCTCTCAAGCCTTTATTGAACAAAACTCACAAAAAATTGACGGCTGTATTTTATCTGGTAGTGCAGGACCGCGGCTTTTTTTGACAACCATTGCCGCCCTCATTGCCAAATGCATTCAAAGCCTCAAAGGTAAACGATTTGTAAGCCTCTTTATTCATAATCTTTCATTTGGCAGTTATAATCGGCGTATTAAAAACCCTAAAACAAAAAATGATTGGCTTACTCGTGATGAGGCACAGGTGCAAAAATATAATGAAAGTCCGCTTTGTACTTTTACTCCCACTATTTCATTTTATTACGAACTTTTTTATGGATTGACAAAAATTCATAAAAAAAAGGCTATGAAAAAAATTAGAAATGATTTGCCAATTTTTCTTTTTGCAGGAGATGCTGATCCTGTTGGTAGTTACGGAAAAACTCTTAAAAAGCTCTATCATATTTACAAGAAAAATGGTATAAAAGACGTAGAAATTAAACTTTACAATAGTGGTCGACACGAAATGCTTAATGAAATAAATAAAGACGAGGTTGAAGGTGACGTGTTGGCTTGGATAAATCAGCATTTATAAATGAAAAAAAGTGTGCTTTTACTTTTATTTTTTATTTTTTTCTCTTTTAGCTATGAAGCTCTTTTTTCGCAAGAAAATACGGTGCAGAACAAAACGGAGCTGTATCGTATAGACGCGGTGCAATACAATATTCATGGAAAGACAAAGGTTGAAGCGGTTAGAAATCTTGTTTTTATTGATAAAAAAAAGGTGCTAACTCAATCTGAGCTTGATTTTTACATAGAGCGACTAAAAGTTCAATTTAACAATCATCGTTTTTTTGATAAAATTTCAATTTCGACGGTTATAATCCCGCAGGAAGGCGATGTAAATCTTGTTGATTTATCAATTGAACTGACTGATTCACGAAGCTTTATTGTGCTTCCGTATCCCAAGTATGATTCAAATTCAGGCTTTGAAATTAAGGTTGTTGTAAAAAATGGCAATTTTATTGGCACAACTGAGCCTTTTGAGCTTGACTTAGCGTACACTTTTAATGAAAAAAACACACAGCATGGCCTTGGTGGTGAAATTGATTTTTCTTTGCCGCTATCATGGGAACCAATTTACTCAAAGTTTTATTTTACGGGCGATATTGAGTGGAAAATCCCTTTGACCAATATGTATACAACACAAAAAGGGATGACCTTTATTAGCGAAATTGAAGGCGATGGCATTTTAGAGCTTATTGCAAACTTTAAGGCAGGAATTGATTTATCGTATGAGTTTGACAGAGGATCCGTTGATTTTGGAGTTTCACAGGCCATAACGTATAACCCTGATTTTCTGAATACCAACGATGAGTTTTATGCTACATTCTTTTTTTATGTAGCAACGCCAATCACAGTTGCCACAATTTTTGATGAGGTTGATATTATTTTCAAGCCTGGTATTTACACTGAATGGATTTTTACGCCATCTATTGTAGATGATTTGGCCTCAGGTGGTATTACTCGTGATGATTTGAGAAGTCCTCGCTTAGCGTATTATCATATTCTTGAGTTTAGTAAAGTTGACTGGGAAGAAAACTTTCGCCATGGTTATTCACTTAATTTTTATCAAGATTTTTCTTATAATTTTCATTCTAATTTTCCGTCTTATAATGCTTTAGAGCGATTTAATACCTTTTTGAAGCTTGAAGCACAAGGTTTTTATACTCTTGGCTTTATGGGGTTTAATGGACGAGTTCAAATTTTTTATCACTTGCAGGATTACGCTGAAACTAAGGTTGGGCAATATTTACGCGGAATTCCTGATTATAAAGCTGGCCGCGGTCAAAAATATTATGCTCTCAATAGTGGCATTGTTTTTAACTTTGACTTTCCCATCAAACTTTTTAGAACAGATTTGGCAAAATGGAATTTTCCTCGCTGGTCTCATATTTTTGACATAGAGTTTCAAATATCCCCAACGATTGATATTGGTTTTGGGCATAAAAAAAATGAAATAGCCTACTCCTTAAAAGATGGATTTTATACAATTGGAGTTGAAGCCCTTGTTTTTCCATTGAAAATCAAATCTTTTCAAGCACGTGCAAGTATTGCCTTTGATATTTCATCCTTTATCAATGAAAAATGCATAAATAAAAATTTTCGTCTTAATTCAATGTGGGAAGCCTTTGTTGGCTTTGGTTTATTTTATTAACAGAACATTTCAAATAGGTGAGCTTGACAAAATGACATAAAAATGATAGTGTTTTGCATATTCTTTTTTGGAGTTATTTAATGAAACACTTTATAATAGTTTCCCTCTTGTTTGTTGCTGCTTTTGGTTTTGCAAAAGAGCAAAAACTTACTACTGCAATTGTAGAAAAAACCGATAATTATACGATCACTATTGAATTTACTGCAATGACAGATGAGGCACGGGTATATTTTGTTACTGCCCAATCACGGTATGAAGAAGGTTTTGCTTTAAATAGAATTAAAGATAGGCTTGAAAAATTTCTTGTAGATACGCGTGAAGAGCATGGATACTATCAGTATAAAAAAGTGCGTTCCAGCGAAACAAAGCATAACTTAAAAAAGAAAGAAATAACATATATTGAGCATATTTTATTTACAAAAAAATAGTTTAAAATAAAGAATAATTTAATTTTAGGAAGAAAGATGAAAAAAAGATTTTTGGCTTTAGTGTTCGTTGGTTTGATTATTAGTGGTTTTGCACAAGAGGAGAGTAAAAAAGAATGGGAACAAGTTGTTGTAACAAGTGAGACAGGAAAAATTCCTGGTTCTGAAAGTCAGTATGCTCTAACTATCTCGTATACTCCGTTTGTCAATGAAGCTTTGTTTGTTTATCAAACATCTTCAGCAGCCTATAATGAAAAAGATGCAGTTCTTACTATACGGGAAAGAATTTTGCTGTTTAATAGTGAAAATAATTATGACAGTTATTCGTACGTGGTAAAACCTCTTACAAAGTATGATAATGTTAATAAAATTGCAACATTAACTTGCATTATTTCACTAAATAGATATACCGTTGAGGCGGATTATTAATGGATATTGGCCTTCTTGTAAAGAATTTACATCCGCTTGAAATTAAAGTTTTGAGAAAGTATTCAGCGGGAGTTGAACTTACCAGTGAAAAGCTACAAGCTGAGTTGGACTACAAAGAAGGTCATGCAAATCAAGCTTTTTCATGGCTTGTTGCAAAAAATCTTGCTACTGTTGTTCGTCGGGAACCATTCACTTTTTTTGAAATTACACCACTTGGCTTAGATCAAGCGACAAATGGAACTCCAGAGCAGAGAATTATAACATATTTAAAAGAGAAAAAATCTTCTGCATTGCCAGAGTTGGCAAAAAGTCTTGGTTTAGAGCAAAAAGATGTTGGAAGTGTTTTTGGAATTCTTTCAAAAGAAGGAATTTTAGCAATGGACTTAGAAAAAAAAGTTTCGTTATCCGATAAACCATTGCCCAGTCGAATTGAAAAAACAGCCGCTCTTTTACAAAAAGCCGCACAAAACAAAGATATCTTATTAAATCAATCTACTTTGTCCAGTGAAGAAAATCAAATTATTGGAACTCTTGCTAAAAAGCGTGGAGCAAATGACGTACCTTTCAAAATCATTGAAAGAGAAGTTGTTGTTCATACGCTTCTTGCCCTTGCTGATGAGGTAAAAAACTTTCTTGATACAGCGGGCATTACTGGCAATGAGATTGGAAATCTTACTTCATCTATTCTTACCTCAGGGGAGTGGAAAAACTCAAGTTTTCGCAGC
The DNA here is from genome assembly GCA_051651645.1 of Treponemataceae bacterium. Taxonomy (GTDB): domain Bacteria; phylum Spirochaetota; class Spirochaetia; order Treponematales; family Treponemataceae; genus JBOFSR01. Next base: position 9,673 of record JBOFSR010000054.1, read on the forward strand.
TACAATATTTCTATTCCTCCCGCACGAATGATTCCTGGTCGTAATAATTCATACGTTTCTTTTTTAGAAAGCGTAAAAGACAAACTTGCCTCCCTTGGTTTTGAGGAGTTTGATGGCGATTTGGTTGAAACAGAGTTTTGGAATAGTGATGCACTTTTTATGCCACAGTTTCATGCAGCACGTGATATTCATGATGTGTATTATTTGAAAAATCCTACACATGCAAAACAAATTGATGAGCCTTTTTTGACAAATATTGGACAAGCCCATAAAAACGGCGGAAAAAC
>JBOFSR010000055.1:0-7816 GCA_051651645.1 Treponemataceae bacterium
AAGGCGATATGACCTGCAAGAATTACCGTAAAGATTCCAAATATGGGCTCCACAATGCCAGACATTCCGCCTAAGAAAAATGCCTTTTTTTTGCTAAATCCTTCCTTTAAAAGAGGCAATGATATTGCAGCACCTTCAGGAAAATTTTGCAAGCCCATTCCAATAGCAAGGGCGATTGCACTCATAAGCTCAGGAGTAACGCCGCTAATACCTAAAAAAGGAATACTTTGTGAAAAATCAATTGATTGTGATGCCAACGAAAAGGCAAGCCCCACAGCCATACCCTCGGGGATATTGTGCAAGGTAACGGCAAATACGATTAAAAATGTTCTCCGCAGTTTTGAAGGAAGTCCTTCTTCTTCATTGGTTACAATATGCAAATGAGGAATAAGTCTGTCCAGTAAGAGCAAGAAAGCGCCGCCTGCCACAAAACCAAGCCCAACAGCCAAAACAATTGACTGCCCCTGTTGACGAGCCATGTTTATTGCAGGAATTAAAAGAGACCAAACAGAGGCTGCAATCATAATTCCCGCAGCAAAGCCTAAAAAAACTTTATTTATCGCCGCACTTATATTTTTTTTAAAGCAAAATACAACAGCCGCTCCCAAAACAGTCATAAAAAAGGTAAAACCTGTTCCAGCTGCTGCAAATTGTATTTGTTGTACTATATTCATTTTTATACCTTCCACTACTAGTCGTTACCTTAGAATAACAAATCTTTCTATAAAATAAAAGTATATCAGAAAAAAAAGTTAAAATTCGATTAACAAAACAGACGGAAAAAAGGACGTGGTGCTGCAGATAAAATTCCTGTTTTTTGATTGCTGAACCGTGGTGACAAGGTTTATATCTGTATCGTAACAAACACAACCTCAAAGACTTTAGTCTCTATTATTAATGAGAAAGTTCTTCCAGACAGTATTGTGTGTAGCGACTCATATGCAAGTTACAGCAAGCTCAAAGCGAGAGGTTTTAAGCTTTTTTAGTTTAACGGAGTTGCAAACCAAATGTAAATAATTTATAATTTAGCTAAAAAGGAGCTGTTTTAACTTAAGCGGTACAACCCCTTAAAATTTAATACTTAGGAGAATTGTATGAATATCCCTTTTAAAGTTGATCTCAATGAAAAAGTTGTAGTAATTACTGGAGCAGGAGGCGTTCTTTGTTCAGAAATGGCTCATGCTTTAGCATTATGCGGAGCAAAGGTTGTTATTGCAACAAGATCCTTAAATTCTGCACAGCCAGTAGTTGATAGTATCATAGAAAAAAAAGGAACGGCAATGCCTGTTCTCTTTGATGTCTTAGACGAAAAAGCTATTTGTGCTGCAAGGGATGAAATCCTGCAAAAATGGGGAAGAATTGATATTTTAATAAATGGTGCAGGTGGAAACTCTCCCCATGCTACAACTACAATGGAGTATTGCACGGAAGAAACGTTGCTAAACAAAAAAGATTCAGAAGTATCTTTCTTTGATTTGAATTTTGAAGATATGGTAAATGTAATGAATCTCAATTTTTTTGGAACACTGCTACCATCCCAAATTTTTGGTAAAATTATGGCTGAAAAAGGATGTGGTAATATTATTAATATATCTTCAATGTCAGCATATACGCCACTAACAAAGGTTCCCCTCTATAGTGCCAGTAAAGCAGCTGTTTCTAATTTTACGCAATGGCTTTCAGTGCATTTTGCACCTATTGGAATTCGCGTAAATGGCATTGCACCAGGTTTTTTTGAAACTCACCAAAATAAAAAACTATTGCGAAATGAAAACGGCTCATTAACACCACGTGCTGAAAAAATCTTAAAAAGTACCCCCATGAATAAATTTGGTGTACCAGCAGATCTCATCGGAGCACTGTTATACCTTGCCTCAGATGAAGCATCAAGTTTTGTAACAGGAACAATTATTCCAATTGATGGCGGGTTTTCAGCTTATTCTGGAGTTTAGTTTCTTAGTCCAATCTACAAAAAAGATAGTCATAACAATTGGTTGCGAAGACTATCTTTTTTTTTCTCGCATTACTTTATAAGACCCACAAACTTTGGTAAAAATGTTGATATTTCTGGTATGAAAACGATTAAAAATAATATTGCAATAATGACAGCATAATATTTTACAATTTCCTTCATAACATCTTCAATTTTTAGCTTGGCAACTTTAACGCCCACAAAAAGAGTATTTCCTACAGGAGGAGTAATATTCCCAATACAGAGGTTAAATACAATCATAATACCAAATTGTACGGATGACATACCAAAACTTTTTACAATTGGCAAAAAAATAGGAGTAAAAATTAAAATTGCAGGAGTAACATCCATAAAAGTTCCAATAAGCAATAATAATAAATTCATCAAAAGAAAGATAATATATTTATTATCGGTGATGCTTAAAATTGATGCTGAAATTGCCTGTGGTACACCCGTAAATGCCATGACCCACGACATAATTGTTGATACTCCAATTAACAAGATAATAACTCCCGTCATTTTAGCACTTTCTTCAAAAATTTTTATAAGTTGTTTCAGTGTTATAGTTCTGTAAAAAGCCATGGATAAAATCAAGCTATATACAACTGCAACGATGGATCCTTCGGTTGGGGTAAACACACCATTTATAATTCCACCAATAACTATGAATATTAAAGCTAGGGCTGGAATTGCATCAAAAAAAGAACGTATGACAACAGAAAGTTTCGCAATATTTTTTCCTTCTAGTCCTCTACTTTTTGCAAGAAAAAAGGTCAAAATCATACATCCGATTCCCCATAAAATACCTGGAATATAACCTGCAAGAAATAAAGCAGCAACAGATGTTCCTCCACTAACAAGCGAGTATATAATCAAAGAATTTGAGGGCGGAATGAGCAATCCAGTAGGAGCCGTTGAAATATTTACCGTAGCTCCTAGGATAGGATCATACCCTTCTTCTTTCTCCATAGGGAGCAAAATTCCCCCCATAGCAGCACAGGCCGCAATAGAAGATCCTGAAATTGACCCAAACATCATATTACCTAAAATATTTGTTTGCATAAGAGATCCTGGAATTCGTCCTGTAAGAGATTGTGCAAAGGAAACAAGCTTTTTTGCAATCCCTCCTTGGTTCATAATATTTCCAGCTAATATAAAAAAAGGAATGGCAATTAAAGTAAAATTTGATATTCCAGAAAAAATTCGCTGTGCTCCTGTTATAAGCGTATTATCAAATGCAAGCGAAGGTAGAATTGCCAAAATAGAAGCAAATCCAATACTAATAGCAATAGGAAAGCCCAATAGCAGTGCAATAATGAGGACAATAAACATAATTAATGCTGTTGTTAAAACCATTCTAAATCTCCTTTTCTGAGTTACATAAAATATCTTTTATATTGAGTATCGAATATACACTAATTATGATGCCCGCCAGCGGAAGAACTGCATAAATGTAGCCCATGGGAATTCTCAAGGCTGGGGTTGTTTGTGTCATTGTGAGAGTTGTAATCGCAGAGCCACCACGAAGCAAGACTCCTATAGCAAAAAGCAAAATAGCGATTTCACTAAGTATGGCTAAAAATCGTTGATTTTTCTTATTGAGCTTTTCTACAAAGAAAACCATTTTCATATGATCTCTTTTTCCAAAAATATAGGCTGCCGCAAGCATAGCCATCCAGGCAAAAGAATAAGATATTAATTCCTCAGAAATAGTGCTAGGGGATTTAAATACATATCTTGCAGTAATTTGATACGTACCCATAACAGTCATAAAGACAAAAAGCGAAACACAAAAGCCTAGCAAAATCTTATCTAAAAACAATCGTATATTATTCATTTACATTCCTCCCTTCTCTTAAAGCTTTATCAACAGCCTGAATTTGATTATAAATTGATTGTATTTTTGTATTTGTGCTTAGAACCTCTTGGTGCAAAGGCAAAACACGCTCTTGAAAGGCTAATACATCAGGATAAAAAAACTCAACATTCATTTCTTTTGCTTGCTCGATGGCTTTGCTGATTGAAGCCCCCCAGGCATTTCGTTGAACTTGTGAAATAATATTAAAGCCTTGATTAAAAATAGAACGCTCTTCCTCTGAAAGATTTGTTAAAAAACGCTCATTTCCAATAACAATATCTGGCACCATTTGATGCATATTATACGAATAATATTTGCACACTTCACCATGTTTATTACTCGTTAAAGCTAATTCATTGTTTTCTGCTCCATCAATAACATTTTGTTGCAAAGCAGTATACACTTCACCAAAGCCCATCGGAGTTGCAGATCCTCCAAAGAGTTGCATCATACGGATATTTGATGCACTTTGCTGAACCCTAATTTTCAAGCCTTTCAAGTCATCAGGCTTTAAAATAGGAGCTTTCACCGTATAAAAACTACGCGATCCTGCGTCAAGCCATGCAACTGCCTCAAAACCAGATTTTTTGGTAGAAGTAAAAATTGGCTTAATTATATCTTGATTATCCATAACAGAATGATAGTGCTCTGTACTTGTAAAAAGATAGGGCAAGTTAAATATTTGATATATGGTATCAAAGCTTTCTAGTATAGCGTTGCTGGCAACAGTAAAATTAATTGCACCTGTTTGAGTTAACTCAACTGTGTTGACTTGAGAGCCTAATAATTCACTAGGGAATATTTGCACATCATACTTTTCCCCTAAATTCTCCTCAATAAATTTTTCAAACGCTAGTAAGCCAATATTTGTTGGATGATCAGGGGCTTGATTATGCGAGACCCTAATAATTTGCTTATGATTTGCATTTGAACATGATACAAAAAAAATAATTGTAACAAATATGCATGTTTTTTTTAAAATGCTATTAAATTTATTCATTTTCCCTCCATTTTTTTATAAAAACTAAATTTTAGAAAGAGTTTCCCAAATTCCTGTTATATAGCTTGCACCCAAGGCTCTATCATATAAACCATACCCAGGCTTTCCTGTTTCCCCCCAAATCATTCTACCATGATCTGGACGTAAGTATCCATCAAATTGATTTTTATAAAGCACTTTCATAATTTCGACAATATCAAGAGAGCCACAACCAGAATAATGAGCTGATTCTTCAAAACTCACGCCATCAGAAAGCAGCTTTACATTTCTGACATGAATAAAATGGATTCTTTTCATTGAACTATATTTATCAACAAGCTTTGCCATATTGTTAAAGCTTGCACAACCTAATGATCCTGTACAAAGCGTTAAACCATTATACGGACTATCAACAAGCTTTAGAAACTTATCAATATTTTCTTCTTTAGTAATAATTCTGGGTAAACCAAAAATAGACCATGGTGGATCATCAGGGTGAATAGCCATTTTAACACCCGCTTTCTCTGCTACGGGAATAATCTCTTTGAGAAATAATTCAAGGTTTTTCCACAATCCTTCTTCCCCAATTTTTTTATAACTACTAAACAATTCAGCTAGCTGCTCTTTTGAATAGCTAGAATCCCAGCCTGGCAAAGACAAATTACTGTTTAAAGGATCCAAGGCATCCACTTGATTTTTATAGTAAACCAATGTTTTAGATCCATCATCCAATTCTTTGTCAAGCTGTGAGCGTGTCCAGTCAAATACAGGCATAAAATTGTAGCAAATAACTTTAACGCCAGCTTTTCCTAAGTTAATAATATTTTGTTTATAGTTTTCAATAAACTTAGTGCAATCTCCCCTTCCTAGCTTAATATCCTCATGAACAGGTACACTTTCAATAACATCAAACCGAAGCCCAGCTTTTTCAATACGATCTTTTAAATTTGTAATTTTATCCATCGGCCAGACATCCCCAACGGGCACATCATAAATAGCAGTTACAATCGTATTCATTGTAGGAATTTGGCGAATGTATTCCAATGTCACAGGATCAGACTCTCCATACCACCGAAAAGATAATTTCATTTTTACTCCTTATTTTATTAATAACAACTTAAAAATACTGATACATCTTTATAGCAAAGACAAATCAGTATTACTCATCATCTTCTATTTTGAGATTTAAATAAGTTTTTGCATTTTTAAAGCAGATTTCTTCAATCATCGCCTTTAAAATTTCTTCATCATAGGGAATCTCCCCTTCTTCAACCCATGTTCCTATCAAATTACACAAAATACGCCTAAAATATTCATGACGCGTATATGATAAAAAACTTCGCGAATCGGTAAGCATGCCTATAAATCGGCGTAATAATCCTAAGTGGGACAATGCTGTCATTTGACGAATCATACCGTCTTTCTGATCATTAAACCACCAGCCAGAACCGAATTGCATTTTACCTTCCACATCACTATTTTGAAAATTTCCAATCATTGTTCCAAGCACTTCATTGTCATTGGGGTTAAGACAATACAAAATAGTTTTAGGAAGGGTATTTTTTTCATCAAGAGCATTCAGTAATTGAGACAGAACTGCTGCGTAACTATGACCTGCAATAGAATCAAATCCTACATCAGAGCCCAATTTTTTAAACATTCTTTGATTATTATTTCGCATTGCTCCCATATGGATTTGCATACCTAAGTTATACTTGTGATATACTCCTCCAAGAAGCAAAAATATTTCTGTTTTATAAATATCTTCTTCTGTTTTGGAAAGCTCTGTATCCGAAAGGCGTTTTGCAAAAATTTCTTCAATTTTATTTTCAGTGTCGCGGGCAAAAAAAGGTGTTTCAAGGCTATGATCTGTTACCAAGCAACCATTATCCTTAAAGAATTTAATTCTCTTTTCTAAGGCAACTCCCAATTTTTCAAAAGAATCAATTTTTTCATCAGCGACAACTTGAAGCTGCTTCAACCACGATCGATAATCCTCTTTCTCAATATAAATCGCCTTGTCAGGTCTAAAAGTGGGAAGCACTTTAACTTTAAACGTTTTATCCTTTAAAATTTCTTGATGAAACTCAAGCGTATCAATAGGATCATCTGTAGTGCAAAGGGCTTTTACATTTGAACGCTCTATTAATTTTTTTGCACTAAAATTAGAAGTTTTCAATAAATTATTTGCCTTATCCCAAATAATTTTTGCTGTCTTCGTAGTTAAAACTTCATCTATATCAAAATAGCGTTTTAGTTCAAGATGCGACCAATGAAAAAGCGGATTCCCATACAAGTATTCCATTGTTTTTGCATAGGCAAAAAATTTATCATAATCGCTTGCTTCTCCAGTAATATATTTTTCATCAATTCCATTTGATCGCATCGCACGCCATTTATAATGATCGCCATAAAGCCAAATTTGTGTTATATTTTCGTATGTTTTGTTTTCTGCGATTTCCTTTGGACTTAAATGACAGTGGTAATCAAACAATGGTATTGTTTTTGCATAACTATACAACTTTTTACTTGTTTCATTTTGCAACAAAAAATTTTCATCCATAAATTTTTTCATCATAATTCCTTATACAAACGTACACTAAAATAAGTCGAATTAAAAAATCCCTCCTATGATGTTAGTATGAAATTTTTAATTTGTCAAGAAAAATATTACTTGCCTTTATCTTCTTAAGTATTGTAATTCTCGATTGTTATTTAGATTTTTTTCTTTGGGCGTTACGGCTTCACATCGCTTCGCCGTCGGGCTTTCCCTTACAATCTTTTTGATCCTTCTGCTCAAAAAGGATTTCCACTGCAATCCCTAACGCAAAGGCTTTACACCAGATCTACTTCAGCCTTGTAATACGCAAAAAGCCTCTTTTCTTGCGAGCATCATTATATCATGATCACGAACTGGGTCTGCAATATTCATTGTCAAATAGCCAGATTGTTGTTTACCAAGCACTTCACCAGGGCCTCTTAAAATTAAATCTTGCTCAGCAATATA
>JBOFSR010000056.1:0-10752 GCA_051651645.1 Treponemataceae bacterium
ATAGAAAAGTTTATATTACTCAGTAGTTTTTCAATTAAGTCATTTCTAAACTGCGAGGCACCCACCCCAACAGGATCAAGGATTACAGGAATGCCTTTTTTGTTTGCCTCTTTCCCCGCACAGAGCATTCCTTGAATAGATTGCTCCGTTGGTGTTCCTGTATTAATATACAGCGATGAGGCCTTCTGAATAATATCGTACGCTTCAGCTTGATTATCAGCCATAATAGGCGAGGCCGCACATGCAAGGATAATATTAGCACAGTCATTGACCGTAACATAGTTTGTAATAGCATGAACTAAAGGTTTTTTGTGTTGCACATTGCTAAAAACTGATTTGAACATCCGCTCTCCTTCTTTTTACTTTATACATTTTTATTCTCGTTAGTGTCAAGTTTGAATGCTATCATTGCAGTATGTACATTTTTAATTTTTAGAGATTTCTTTGATTTGAAGGTAATCGTAAAAAAGCCATAATCATATATCGTTTTACGTAAAAAACCTTGTTTTTAAGAGACTTTGCATCAATTTTGTGCACCTTGACAAAGGCTCCTTTTTTGTATATAATTTTCAAATGAAGTTGTTACAAGATGTGTATTGGTTTTTTAAAGGAGTTACAGTTTATGCTCTTGTTGGTGAAAGTGGCACGGGAAAAAGCTTTCGATCAAAACTTCTTGCGCAAAAATATAATATTGATTTTATAATTGATGATGGGCTATTAATCAAAGATGATAAAATTGTTGCAGGGCATACGGCAAAACGCGAAAAAACTTTTTTAGGTGCTGTGCGTGTCGCACTTTTTGATGACAAACCGCACCGAGACGAGGTTGCAAAAGCCTTAAAAAAATATAAAGCGACAAAGATTTTATTGCTTGGCACATCGGATAAAATGGTTCATAAAATTGCTCAGCGATTGCAGTTGCCACAGCCATCAAAAATTATTCGAATTGAAGATATCGCTACACGCGATGAAATTGATAAGGCTATTCGTTCCCGCAAAATTGAAGGCAAGCACGTGATTCCTGTGCCTTCAATTGAAGTTAAAAAAAATTATCCAAGAATTTTCTATGATTCTGTCAAGGTTTTCTTAAAAAAACGAAAAATTCCTTTTTTATTAAATAATAAAGAAAAAACATTTGAAAAATCTGTTGTGTGTCCAGCCTATTCACAAAAAGGAAATATTGTGATTTCAGAGGCGGCTTTATCGCAAATGATTATTCATTGTGTTTGTGAGTTTGATAGTGAAATAAAAGTAAAGAAATTGACTATTAAGACCGATAATATGTGTTATAAGATTGTTTTAGCAATAGATGTACCATTTGGCTTACAGCTAACGGGACGAATTCATTCGATGCAAAACTATATTATAGATAATATAGAAAAGTATACAGGAATTTTGCTTGAAGAATTTGATATTGTGATAGATAAAATAACACAAACGGATAAAGCTAAGTAGGATTTTTATCATTGAGTGTTATCTGTTATTGATCGCCACAAATTTTGTCTTGATATTTAGAAAGGAGTTTAAAATGCAGACAAAAAAAGTGATAACTCTTTTTTCCCTTTTTACTTTTGTATTCTTTGCAAATGCACAGCAAGAAACTAAGTATTATATCATTAACTATGAAAATACAGCTGAGATTCCAAATGCGGTAGAAATTTTTGATAATTATTATACTTACTTCAATAATGTTTTTCATTTTAGTAAAGAAGGGCCAGGATTTAAATATTCGGTCAAAATTTTTAATGCGTTGAATGATTATCAGGCCTATGTACAAGCACGAACAGATGCAAGCAGTGTGCCAAATAGTGATGCCATTTTTTTGCGTTATGATGATAATAGCCTTTCTGAGCTTGTCATGTTAAAAGCGAGCATTTTAAATAATGACACTAAATTCATCCGTCAATTATTTATTCAATATATCTTTGGCTTTGTTAATGAAATTCCTGCGTGGATTCTTGCGGGCTTTCCGTTATACTTTGAAGGCACTCAGTGGGAAGTTGGACGGGGTGTTTTTCCCGTAGCTGGCGGTAATCCATGGCTTGAAACGGCAAAAATTATTACAAAAGATAAAAATCGATTTCTTTCGGCAATGGATATTCTTTCGGCAAAATCAGGCTCGTATCCTGCTGATCAGTTTATGCCTCAAGCCTATCTTTTGGCGTATTTTTTCACGGAGTCTCGATTCGCTCATTCGACTCGGTTGTTTTTTGATGGTCTTTCAATGCTCAAAGCAAAGGTTGGCGGAGATACTTTTTTGGAGTACCAAAAAGAATGGTTGCCTGTTAATGTCCTCAATGAAACATACGTGTCGTTTATTGCGGAGTTGCGATCCATTCGCGATGAATTGATTGATGGAATTGCAGCATACTCTGCAAATGATACGGATACGGCTATCCTTCGTTTTAGAGAGGCTTTAAAGCTTGATGAAAAGAATTCAATTGCAATGTATTATATTGGACTGAGCATGTATAAGCAAAAAAGGTATGAAGTTGCTGATGAATGGTACAAAAAAGCTCTTGATGGAAATGAAATTAATCCTGCGTACATATACTGGGCACTTGGTACCTCTGCGGTAGCTGATCGGCGAAATGAAGAGGCCATAGAGTATCTAAATAAGGCAAAAGAAGAAAATCCATCTATGTTTGGAAGCCGTGTTGACAGTTTGCTAAGTCAAATACAGTAGGATTTTCAATACAATAATAGCAAAACAGAAAAAAAATTAAGTTTTTATGACACTTTTTTCTGTTTTGTCATTGACTTTTTAACTTGATTTTGGTAGTATTAAATCAACATAAGAAATTGAACCAAAGCTCTTGCAAAGATGTTGACATTTTGGTATGATTTGTAGTAATCTAAACGAATATAAAAATAGAAAGAGGTTTATAAATGGCAGTACCAAGAGCGAAAACATCAAAAGGGCGCACTAAACGAAGACAGGGGCTTAATATGCGTCTTACAGCTCCAAATCTTGTTGAATGCGGTAATTGCGGTAATTTGACTATGTTACATCGTGTGTGTCCAAAATGTGGATTTTATAGGGGACGACAAATTATTGTTCCTGAAAGTAGCTCATAACGAGTAGCTTTATATAGCACGTATAAAATGTATCAATGATTGATTTTTTTTATCAATCTTAAAATTATGGGTGGTGTGTTAAATATTTTGTAACAGCTGCTTTGTTTTCAGGAGATTATTTTATGGACGAATTATTTGTTAAAATGCAAAAACTTATTGCTGAAAAATTGGAAGTTGAAGAGTCAAAAATTACCCTTGATGCTTCTTTTCGTGGTGATTTAGGTGCCGACAGTCTTGACACTTATGAGCTTGTATATGCGATTGAAGAAGAAATGGGTGTAAGCATTCCAGACGAAAAAGCAAACGATTTTGAAACAGTTCGTGATGCATATGATTTTATTAAGTCACAAGGAAAATAATTTTTGGCTTAAATAAAAAGATGAGGATGCTTGATAGAGCATCCTTTTCAATTTTAAATACTTTTATCTTAGGAAAATCTTGGTTTTCAAAAACACACTTTCAGGCCAACGAAAACATCTTTTAATTTCATTTCAAAAAAAAATTGGTCTTTGCTTCAAAAACTTATCTTTACTCAATTTGGCCTTTCATCATAGATCCTTTTCCAATGAAACAACGGCAGAAAAAATCAACAACGAGAAGTTGGAATTTTTAGGGGATGCTGTTTTAGGGATGGTTGCAGCAGCATATTTATATGAAACAATGAGTGATAAGGCGGAGGGGGATCTTGCAAAAATAAAGTCTTTTGTGGTTTGTGAGACTGCTTTATCGCAGTATGCACTAAAAATTGGAGTAGATGCGTGCTTAATTTTAGGAAAAGGTGAGGAGCTCTCTGGTGGACGAACTAAAAAAGCTATTTTAGCCGACGCTCTTGAGGCGATAATTGGAGCTGTCTACTTGGATGCGGGGTATAAAGAGGCTCAGCAATTTGTTTTATCTTTTATTGTTCCTGAAGTTGAAAAAGTTCTTGAAAATCGGCATTCACTTGACTATAAAACAATGTTGCAGGAATTTTGTCAAAAAAAATATAAAATCTGTCCTGTTTACGAGTTGGTAAAAAAATCAGGCCCAGAGCATGATCACACTTTTTGGGTTGTTATTCGAGTTGTGGACAAGGATTTTGGTCCTGCAAGTGGCAAAAATAAAAAAGAGGCGGAGCAAGCTGCTGCACAGTTGGCTTGGAATTTTTATAACAGTTAAAATCTATCTTTTATTTGATATAAATTTTGTGTCAAATTATAAAACGAGTATCCAACGTTTACGGATTTATTCGCTATGTCTTTGATGTACGAGTAATTCTGGGTGGTATTCAAAGTGCATATTATCCCAAATCGCCCATTTTCCGCCCCAAATAAAGCCTTCATCTTCAAAAATCTCAATCACTTCAAGTGGTGGCATCCAGCGTTTACTTAGGGGCGTGAGCATCCAATTATCAGGATTGTTCTGCTTGTGCCACGCCCAGTAAATAATCTTGTTATTGCGATCTTTTGGCAGAATATCAATTGCGATGCCAAAGCTGTGAAAAGATTTGCCTTGCGTGTCTCTAATTTGCCTCCACAAGTAACCATCAATTATATCGAGGTTTTGAATAAATTCACCTACTTGCATATTTACTTTGCTGAGGGTCAAAATTCTGCGTTCAATAGTTGCAAGTTTTTTTTGAATAAAGGAGTGAACTCTTACGTGCTTACCCAAAAAACTACTTTGAACAAGATGGCTTTCTACTTCGGGGCGAGTTGTGCTGTTGTAAATGGCGTCATAAAAAAAAGGTGGCGTAACACTTCCTTGCGTGCGTTTTTCTGAGGAACTAAATCCGCGGATTCTCTCTATTTCTTTTGTGGTTAGTGTTGCAGGATCTGGAATATTTTTTGCATAGTTATATAGCATAACTCGAAATTTTTCTTTATTTTTTAGCTGATCGTATGGTAACAGTCGCCCCTCTGCCCAATAGAGAATGGTCGTTTTTGCATTGTTGGTAACGCTAATTTTCCAATCATTGAAGGTTTTGTCAAACTCGCTTTCGATCTGCACTTCAGGATACGCTTTTTTGATTGTACGTAAATGAAGAATCGGCAGGCTTGCTGTTTGAGAAAATATTGTGCTGCCGTAATATAGCAGGATAATTGTGCAGACAGCAAGACGATTCATTTGCTCTCCATTTAAAATAAATTAATGATTAATCCGCTTATGAGTGCAAAAATCATGATGTATAAAAGATAGTATAAAAAATGTTTTGTTCCAAGGACAATTTTTACAGCACCAAGGTTTGTAAATTTTGTTGAAGCACCCGTGATCATAAAGGCTGATGCACTGCCACTTGTCATTCCGCGGTGTAGCCATTCCCATAAAAGAGGAATAGTTCCGCCTCCGCACATATAGAGGGGGACTGCGAGCGTTGCTGCAAAAAGAACGCCAAAGGCCTTGTGCTCTTTTCCAAATAGAGAGCTAACAAAACTTTGCGGTATATATCGTTGATACATGGCGGTTAAAAGAATTCCTATAGCAAAGTACGGAAAAGTGATTTTGATATTTCTTCCTATATTGAAAAGCAGTCGCTTTGTAATATTTTTTTCTGTATCTCGGTTTATCTCTTGAGTAAGCGGTGAAAAATTGAAGAAGCTTTTCTCCTTGAAAAAGATCTTGATGCAAATTCCTGCAAAAAATCCGCACAAAAGTGCTGTCGTAAAGCGAATAATAACCATTGTTTTGCCTAAAATAAAGGTATACATCAGCAGCTGAGGATTTAATAAAATAGAAGAAACCATGAAAGAGGCGAGGATGTCATCCTTTATCCCTTTTTGGGAAAACGATGCTGCAATGGGGATTGTGCCATACATGCAAAGTGGTGAAAGAATGCCGAGCAGGCTTGCTCCAAGGTATGTCGCAGTTTTGCTAAGGAGAAGAAGTCCAAACGGCATTGCTTTGTGCATTTTTGGCGTGAATAGGCGTTCAAATAAGGCAGTAATTTTTAGTTTGCCAAATACAGAAATTACAGAGCCAAGGAGGACACCAAATGCCCAGTAGGGTAAAATTTGCTCAATCATTATTGCACAGTAATACCAAAGAAAGCTTACTTCTGTTTGAAGTTTTTCTATCATGCTGATTATTCTAAAGTATGGAGTGTAGTCTATGGCAATAGGAAAAGCTGTGTGCAAAAAGATTTTAATACTATTTTAATGTGAAAAATGTATCTGTCTTGATGGTAGTGATTAAGCAGAGAAATTTTTTGAGGCTTTCAAAAGGGAGTAGCCGAAATAATCAGGATTGGAGGTTTCGAGCTTGTAAAGCAAAAAAAAATATAGTAAACTCAGAAAATTATTTTATAAAATCCGTAGAAGAGGAACGTAAACTTGCTAACACTCATTTTGTTACAAAACCTTATCAAACACCTTGCAGGTTTACTTTTTTTCTTGCTTATTGGAATGCTTTGCTATAAAAGAATACCGATTTTTCGTCGTTTTTTTCTGCCGCCTTCCGTTATTGCAGGCTTTCTTGCACTTTTTTGTAATCCCTCTTTGTGGAATGTATCGAGTGGGGTTCTCAATGAATTTTATACATCATGGAGTATTTTGCCATCTGCATTCATTGTGCCAATTTTTGTTGCATCGCAATTGAATGCTCGTGTGCAACAGGTGCAATTAAAAAAAATCCCAACAATTTTGATGTGGGGAGGGCTTTTTAGTGCATGTGGATCATCGCAAATGGTTGTGGGATTTGGCATTACACTTTTGTTTAATCGCTATTTTCCGCAAATAAATTTGTACAATAATTTTGGCTATGAATTAAGCCAAGGATTTTCAGGTGGGCATGGAACTGCCGCAGCTGTTGCTAATTTTTTTCAAACTCTTAATTTGCCTCATTGGCAAGAAGCTCAGGGAGTCACCTCGTTTTTTGCAAGTATTGGACTTTTTTTTGGAATGATTTTTGGTATTTTTTTTGTTAATCATTACTATAAAAAAAAACGTGGGATAGATCAGACTTTAGTTTTGGATGGGCAAAATTGTTCTACTAATAAAGAAGAAAAATTAACAAATGAAAATGCTCCTGTTATTACAATCAGTATGATTTTGTTTCTTTGCAGCCTTTCGTACTTTTTGCTTGATTATTGCAAAAACAAGAAAATAGCTTTTTTTTCTTCTATTCCTGTGTGGTTTTATGGAATTTTACTTGCTCAACTTGTTAGCGTAGCCCTGGCTTTTTTTAAAAAAAATGATTGTATTGATGAAAAAACAAAAAAACAATTCATAAGTTTTTTCTCGGATATAATAATTATTGCAGCACTTGCAACAATGCCTATAAAAACCATTATGCAATACTTTATACCAATACTAGCAATGTCTTTGGCAGGATTTTTAATAACGTTTTTAATTAGCTTTCCTCTTATGAAATTTATTTTTGGTGCTGATAATTTTTCTTTCGAGCGTGGTATTATGAATTGGGGAGTAACGATGGGCGTAATGGTGAATGGTTTAACGCTTTTACGAATGTGTGATCCGCAGCTTAAAACTCCTGTGTTAAATGACTTTGCCTGTGCCTTTTCGTTTATGATTGTAACAGGTTTTGCTATTGCACCGATTACCTATAATTTGCTTTCTTCAAAATCAACTATAGATAATTTTCTTTTTGCTTTGGCTACAGTCTTTTTTTATATTGCAATAGCGATTGTGGGAAAATTGTTACAAAAATGCTTTAACACAAAAAAAGCCTCTTAGAAAACTAAGAAGCTTTTTTGCATACTCTTAAATGATTGTACCGTTTGGAATAATTGCATTTTTTGGAATAATGATTATGCCTTCTTCTACATAATATAATCCATGATCTCCATTTTCAAGTGGCTCTCCACTGTATCCAATGGAGCAATTGTCACCAATGCGTGCATTTTTATCGATAATCGCATTCTTGATACGACAATTTTTTCCAACGCCAAGATTTGGGCGTTTCTTTGATTGATTAAGCTTAAAATCCTCTTGCGTTTCATAATAATCTGCACCCATACATACAACACCTTCAAAAACAGTACCAGACTCAATGACACTGCGAATTCCAATCACTGAATCATGAATTGTAGCCTCGTTAATAATACAGCCTTCGCTTGCTGTTGAGCGATCCATCACTGTGCGGCTCATTTTTGATGGCGGTAAATTCCTACTGTGTGTATAAATTGGATTTTCCTCATCATAAAAGTTGAACTTTGGTAGCGGTCGTGTTAAGTCAATATTTGCATCGTAAAAATTCTTAATCGTTCCAATATCCTCCCAGTAACCATCGTACACATAGGATTTTACATGATATGACTCAAGTGACTGAGGAATAATTTCTTTGCCAAAATCTGTTGCAGTATTATTTAAAACCTCTTCCATCACTTCTGCGTTAAAAATATAAATTCCCATTGAGGCAAGAAAATCCTTATCAGAATCATCTTTCTTTGTTTTTGCGGGAATTTTCCAATCGTTGATATCAAGAGATGGCTCAGGTTTTTCCATAAAAGCGGTAATTTTTTGATCTTCATTGATCTTCATAATTCCAAAGCCTGAAGCCTCAGAGCGATTTACCGTTGTTGTTGCAATCGATATTTCTGCATTTGACGCAATATGATCATCTAAAAAACTGCGTAAATCCATTTTATAAAGTTGATCGCCTGATAAAATAATGTAATGCGTTGGTTTTTGCGTCTTAAAATGCAAAAAGTTTTTTCGCACAGCATCGGCCGTTCCCTCATACCAGCCTGAATGGTCAAACGTTTGTTCTGCTGCAAGAATTTCTACAAATCCGCGAGAAAAAGAATCAAAACTATACCCATGTGTGATATGCATGTGTAAAGAAGCTGAGTTAAATTGCGTTAAAATGTAGATTTGCTTAAATCCAGAATTAATACAGTTTGAAATAGGAATGTCCACAATGCGGTGTTTTCCTCCAAAGGGGACAGCGGGTTTTGAGCGCTCTTTTGTTAAAGGAAATAACCGTGTTCCTTTTCCACCACCTAAAATAATTGATAAAACTTGCGGCATACATTTCTCCTATTTGCTTGTGAAAATTTTTGTTTTTGTAGGATAATTATACAGCATGTTTAGAAAAAACACAAATTTTTTTTGATTTTTTATTTGCCTTTTTGAATTTTTTTTTGTAAAATTTGATAAGAGATTTTAATCGAATGAATAATTTTGATTAAAAGATGTTTTATTTTTCTAATGCTAAATTAAATGAATAATAATCTGAAGTAGTGATAAAAGTATTAAAATTTGTATAAATGGAAACGGAGTGCAACTGTAATTTTAAAGACTTTGTTTGATTTGTAGTTCTGTTTATGTGATATGACTCTTAATAATTTGAGTATAAAAAGATAAAAAAAAGTATGGAGGATTTTACTATGAAGTTAAAATCAATTTTGTTTGCAATCATTAGTATGTTTGCTTTTGTAATTGCTAGTTGTGGTAATGTGGTTACTCCAAGTAATTTTGGTGATGATTGGATTCCTGTTGAGGCTATTACTATCAAAATGGCAGATGACGCAGTGCTTCCTGAAAATCTTACGTTCTCTATGGAAGCGACAGAGCAATCAGAGTCAGCGGGCACCTTCGATTTTAGAGAGGGTAAACTGTATCTTGATATATCGAAGGTTTTTCAGTGGTCACCGATGCTTATACAAGATGGGCAAACAACTGAGCCAAGTCCTGCGTATGTAGTTTCGTTGCTTTCTAGTGAAAGTGGGGATGATCTTTACACTTTCTATTCTGATCCAAAAGCAGAGGAGCCTGACTCCTTTAAGATTGCAAAAACTGATATAACTTTGAAGGATAGAAATGGAATGCCTGTAATAAAATTAAAAAAGGGCTTTAATTATATGATAGGTGGCGTTGAGGTTGGAGAGGTTCCTCGTGTTCTTTATCTTAAAAAAAATAGCTAGATTTTAGTTCAAGAAGCTCTGCATACTTTTGTGTGCAGAGCTTCTTCGTGTAGTGCAAATCATAAAAAAGGCAGTTGTAGTGACTGCTACTTCACTCAGAATATTTTCTGAGTGTTTTTATTTTAATGGCAAAAACTGTAACAAATCAATGTAAATATCCATTTTATCGTATAAAAATATTTAAGATAATTTTTCTTGACAACTGGAAAATATGGCTATATGATTAATATTCTTGATTATTAATTTAGTCCGTAAAGGAGTTTTGGTTTGAAGAAAAATAATCTTATTAATGCACTTTTTGTTTTGCCGTGCTTGCTTTCATTTATTATGATTATTGCAATCCCATTTTTTTTTGGTTTGTATTATTCGATGACTGACTGGAATGGGGTAAGCAATGATATCAACTTTGTTGGCTTTGCTAATTTTAAGAATTTATTTTCTTCAAAGGATTTTACGTTTTCCTTTTTAATTACCATTGCGTTTACCCTTATTAATATTATTTTTGTAAATGTTGCAAGTTTTTTGCTTTCATTGCTTGTAACGAGTAAGGTTCGTTTTAGAAACTTTTATCGTGCAGGTTTTTTTGTTCCCTATCTTATTGGAGGAATTGTACTCGGTTATATTTGGCAGTTTATTTTTAATCAAGCCATTGTCGCTGTTGGAAATAATTTTAATATTCCTTTTTTACAAAAATCATTTTTAAGCTCTCCGACGGCTGTTATTTGGATTATGTCGTTGGTAAATACATGGCAGTATGCAGGGTATATCATGCTTATCTATGTAGCGTCAATTCAAAGTATTCCGTCTGCATT
>JBOFSR010000057.1:0-41885 GCA_051651645.1 Treponemataceae bacterium
AGCGTTGCGTCATTTTATTGAAAGTGGCATATATCAAACGCATGAAGATTCTGGAATTTTGATTTTTATTTCTTATCTTGAAAAAGAAGTAAGAATTGTTGCCGATAGCGGCTTAGTCAAAAAAGTGAGTCAAGAAAAATGGAATGAAATTGCAAGTACTTTGGCTCAGAATATTGCAGAGGGTTTTAAGCAAAAAAAAGTTGCACAATCAATTATTGAGGCAATTGAAGCGTCTGGAAAAATTTTGGCTGAGCATTTTCCTGCAAAGGATGATAATCCGAATGAGCTTTCTGATGGGCTTGTTATTTTGGAGAATGATTAATGAGACATTTAAATAAAATGCTGATTACACTTGTTGGCTTTTTTTGTCTTACAAGTTTTGCCTTTTCTTCAATGCCAATTCCTAAGTTGACATCAAGTGTAAATGATTATGCAAAGATTTTATCTACGAAAGATATAGCTGTTATTGAAAACTTTTTGCAAACTGTGAATGATCAATCGGGAATTCAAATTGCAGTTTTAACAATTCCTTCTTTAAAAGGGGAAAGCATTGAAAGCTTTTCAATTAGAACCGCAGAAAGCTGGAAGCTTGGGCAAAAAGACAAAGATAACGGTGTTTTACTGGTGGTTTCAATGCAAGAGCGTTCCATGAGAATTGAAGTAGGCTATGGCTTAGAAGGAAAACTCACAGACATAAAGTCTGGAGCAATTATTCGAAGTGTGATTACTCCAGCTTTTCAAAACGGAAAATACGCACAAGGAATTTACGGTGGCGTTAAAAATATTGCAGGAGTTGCAAGCGATAACGAAACCTTTGTTTCCTCATCCGTGCAAAATTCCCAAAAACAAAGTTCCGATGAAAAATTAATGGAATCAATTATTTCACTAATTATTATGCTATTGTTTATTTTTGGCCGATTTGGATTTTTCTTTTTCCCCATGCCTTTTTGGGGTGGCAGGATTTATCGAGGAGGCGGATTTAGCGGCGGTTTTGGTGGTGGTGGATTTTCTGGCGGGGGAGGGGGCTTTGGCGGTGGTGGTGCCTCTGGTCGGTGGT
This sequence comes from Treponemataceae bacterium, assembly GCA_051651645.1. Lineage (GTDB taxonomy): Bacteria > Spirochaetota > Spirochaetia > Treponematales > Treponemataceae > JBOFSR01. Next base: position 1,058 of record JBOFSR010000057.1, read on the forward strand.
AGATTTTTTTCTTTGAGGTATAAATGATACGGCTTAAAAATGAGATACAAATAAATGGCATACGCAAATCTTGTAAATTGCTTGCCGCAATGTTTGCACAAATCCTTCCACAAATAAAAGAAGGAATGTCAACGTTTGAAATTGATGCCCTTTGCGTTAGTTTTATTAAGAAAAATGGCGGAACTCCTGCGTGGTATAGTCAAGGATTCCCTGGAGCTGCGTGTATTTCGGTAAACGATTGCGTTATTCATGGCGTTCCGTCAAAAAAGCAAATCCTTAAAAAAGGCGATATTGTTTCTATTGATGTCGGTATTGATCTTGACGGTTATATTAGTGATTGTTCAAAAACGATTGCCATTGGAGAAGTCGATTCGCAGACTCAAAAACTTTTGGACGTTACAAAGCAGTGTTTAATAGAAGGAATTGCTGCGTGCAAAGTTGGAAATCGTATAAAAGACATTTCTCAAGCGGTGTACGATGTTGCTCGTAAGGCAAATCTTGGTGTTGTAATCGATTTTTGTGGGCATGGCGTTGGGCTTTCTGTGCATGAAGATCCGCAAATTCCTAATAAACCAGGACACGGAGCAAATCCACGCATTCAGGCGGGAATGGTTTTGGCCATTGAGCCGATGATTAATCTTGGCACAGGTGATGTTTTTGTGGATACAGATAGTTGGACTGTTAAAACTGCCGACGGACTTTACTCTGCACACGAGGAGCATACCGTCGCCGTTTTTAGCGATCATACAGAAATTTTAACAATTTAGCATTTTTTTTATATTTTTCCTAAAGTCCGTTTTCCCTAATCCGATAGTAAAGTATCAGGTATTAAGAAAAAGAACAAAAGAGTACTTACATACTATTTTTGGATTATTTTGGAGGGAAAAAATATGATTATTAACCACAACATGAGTGCAATGTTTTCACAACGCCAAGTAGCTCAAACAGACGGAGCTGCACAACGAAACATGGAAAAACTTTCAAGTGGACTAAGGATTAACCGTGCAGCAGATGATGCATCAGGTTTAGCTGTATCGGAAAAAATGCGAAGTCAAATTAGAGGCTTGAATCAAGCTGCGGTAAATGCTCAAAATGCAATATCATTCATCCAAACTTCTGAAGGCTTTCTTCAACAATCAACCGATGTTATTCAACGTTTGCGTGAACTTGCTGTTCAATCAGCTAATGGAATCTACACCGATGAAGATAGAATGCACATTCAAGTTGAAGTTTCTCAGCTTGTTGCCGAGGTTGATAGAATTGCCAGTACAGCACAATTTAATGGAATGAATCTTCTAACAGGCCGTTTTGCACGCCCAGACGCTGAAAATAGCGTAACAGCTTCAATGTGGTTTCATATTGGCGCAAACATGGATCAGCGTTCACAAACCTTTATTGGCACAATGACCGCATCAGCCCTTGGTTTAATGGATGTTTCAGATAAGATAATTTCTTTAAGAACTCCAGATGAAGCAAACCGAGCTATTAACAATTTTGATGAAGCACTTAAAACTATTAGCAAGCAACGAGCAGATCTTGGTGCATATCAAAATAGACTTGAGTTTACTATTGTTGGGTTGAATGTGGGAGCTGAAAATTTACAAGCATCTGAATCACGTATTCGCGACTCAGATATGGCAAAAGAGATGGTTGAGTTTACAAAAAATCAAATCTTGCAACAATCAGGGACTGCAATGCTTGCACAAGCAAATCAAAGTACTCAATCAGTGCTTAGCTTACTTCGATAATAATATACAAATAATAAAAATTGCTTGATACGTATTCAAAATAGAATCGATTGAGTAATGAAATTTCAAAAACTGAGTTTTGTATTATACAGGCTCAGTTTTTTTATTTTTAAATAATTAAGATTATAATTAGAGGAAAAAAAGATTAAAATTTGATGAAAAAAATTTGACAAACTATATTTTATGATTTATAATGGTAGATACAGTTAAGGTAATGGAATCTTTAGTTCAAAGAAACTATTACTTTTTAATTTTATAATTTTCTTGGAGGAAAAAATGAAAAAATTACTAAGTATGTTACTGATCATTTTACTTGCAGTAACAGGTGCATTTGCATGGGTTGAAGAGTATTGGGGAGTTGAAGACATTGAAGATATGATCTTTGTTGGTAACTACCTTGGCTTTGACAGTAAATTTGGAAACCCTGGTATTGCATTTAACTATGCACAAGATAATTTTAGCGTGTATACGGGTATCCATGGGCTTAAATTGAAGCTATCAGATGGAGCTGATTCCACTTATAACTTTGGTGGAACTTTGGGAGCTTCTTATCGTTCTGAAATGGTAAGAATTGGTGCTTTACTCAATTTTACTGGCAAAGGGGAGACTATCAAAGAAAAAGGTCTTTTGGGGAAAGAAACAACAACTAGAACTGATTCTAAATTACTTGGTGTTGCGGTTGCAGGTTCTTTTGTAAAAGATATGTTCCGTTTTGCACTTCCTATGTATGTGGATTTTAAAGCCAATGGTGACACAGCGGTTGCTATTTCAACTGCATATGTAAAAGCAATGATATTTAAAGGCCCTTTGCAATACATGAGATTACGCACACGATATAACACTGGTTGGGGTGACGGCATACCTGGTTATGTAGTAGAAGGTCAAAAGAATTTAGAGTTTGACTTAGACGCAATGTTTTATAACGATCTAGGTGATAGATTTGGTGCAGAGTGTTTAGTTCGTTTAATTTATAAAACTACTGTTGCTAATGATACAGAGTTTAATCCTAATTATCTTGGTATTTATATTGAGCCATACATCTTTGGTTATACTGAAGGAAACGTAATGCAATTAGGTTTAGTTCCTTTTGCAACTGTTGGTGGTGAGTTTTCAGAAACAAAATCTTTTGGTATTGATGAATGGGGTGTTGAAATCCGTTTAGAGTTCCAACCAATCGAACAACTTCGTGCTCGTGTTTCAGTTCAAACATATAACAATGGTGACTGGGGCGTTAAGTGGAATGCACGTGCTGCATGGTACTACTAATCTATACTTTAGCTAGCTACCTTATCTAGCGTTTAGATTTGACTGCTAGATAAAGCATAAAAAAAGCTCTTGGTTTTCCAAGGGCTTTTTTTATTTGTTTTTATAAATTATTTTGAAATGACTTACATTGTTTCTAAAAAAGGCACAAGGATAAGGGGCATTGCTGTTTGTAACACTATTTTTGTACAGTGAACTAAATAAAGACGTGCTTCCATTAAGTCCTTTGATTCACAAGATAAAATTGGGCAGTCGTGGTAAAAGGTGCTAAAATTTTTTGCAACGGTATATAAAAACATAGCAATTTCAGCAGGATTTTTGTGCAAGGCTGCTTTTTCAATTATTTCTGAAAAGTTTCCAAGGTTTTTAATTAACTCCCACTCCGCTGAATGGCTTAAAAGTGAACAATCAACATCCGTACTAATTTGTATCTCTCCCGCTTTCCGTAAGATTGAACAAATACGTGCTCCCATATATTGTAAGTAGGGGCCTGTGTTGCCACTAAACGAAAGCGATTCTTTGGGATTAAACAGCATATCCTTTGAAGGGGTTGCCTGCAATAAAAAATAATGCAAGGCTCCAAGTGCTATATTTTCTGCAACCATATTAACATCGCCTACGGCATCAAGTCGCTCTTTATCAGTGATTTCTTCTTTTGCCCCATCTCGTAAATGATCAATTAAATCATCCGCATCAACAACGGTACCCTCGCGACTTTTCATTTTACCCTCAGGAAGATTGACCATTCCGTATGATAAGTGATGGAGCCTTTGAGCCCAGTTGTAGCCCAACTTTTTCAAAATATGAAATAAGACAACAAAATGATAGTTTTGCTCGCTGCCGACAACGTAAATGAGCTCATTAAATTGCCAATCACTGTGCCGATAAATTGCCGTGCCAATATCCTGCGTCATATACAGCGAGGTGCCGTCTTTTCGTAAAAGCACTTTTTTGTCAAGATTTATTTCTGCCAAATCAATCCACACCGAGCCGTCATCCTCTTGGTAAAAAATGCCATTTTTAAGCCCTTTAAGAACCTCATCTTTGCCTTTGAGGTAGGTTTCACTTTCAAAATAAAATTTGTCAAAACTGATTCCCGTTCGCTTGTAGGTTTGCTGAATACCAGAAATTGCCCATCCGTTCATTCGCTCCCAAAGGGAATGCAAGTCTTTGTCGCCATTTTCCCATTCAACAAGCATTTGTTGAGCTTCTTTTTCGGCGATCTCTTCATTTTCCTTGCGGTATTTTTCAAATTCAACATAGCAATCGCCCACAAATCTATCACTTTTTACTCCAAGCGATTCAGGCGTTTCTTCAATGCCATTTTTTGCCTCAGCACTGTGGAATTTTTGATACGCAATCATCGATTTGCAAATATGAACGCCACGATTATTGATAATATTTACCTTGTAAATATCTGCTCCTGCAAAACGTAAAATACGAGAAATTGACTCACCTAGAGCATTGTTTCGTAAATGACCTAGATGCAATGGTTTGTTCGTGTTCGGGCTAGAAAATTCAATCATAATACGAGAATTCTCCATGAGTTTTTTACCATTTTTATTCAGCGATCCATAATTTTCTTTTTGCAAATAAATACTTGATAAAATTTGCTTTACTAATTTTGGCTTCTCAAGTTTTACGTTAAGGTATGGGCCTTCAGCCACAAAAGTGCCAATGCGTGTTGCCTCTTCAAAAAACGGAAGGCTTTTGTCTTGTAAGGCTTCTTCAATTTCTTTGGCTATTTGGGCGGGAGCAATACGCAAGGATTTAGCAAAGCCAAACAACGGAATGCCAATATCGCCAAGCTCTGGTTTTGGCGGATTTTCGCTAATAATATCTTTTTCAGAAAAATCGCTTATTTGCAGTTCCTTATTTTTTTTCATATAATTAAGAACTTGTGCCACAAGTGTACGTAAAGAATTTTTTATTTCGTTCATAGAAACTCCAACAATGATTTTTTACTATTTTACCTATTTTTGCTTAGATTTTCAAGGGTGGATATCTGATTTTATTATATAGATTTTAACTGGTAAAAATTAATTTTTTTCTGTATTGACTTCTTTTTCTTGCCATCTCTTAATAAATTTTGTAAATGGTAATGCTACAAAAGCGTTAATATCAGTTTTATTGTAGACATTTTTAGCAGTTTTTTTATGATATTGTATTTTAGTCTTTGTATAAATATATTTTCTTTGATAAACTAATTGACTAAAATCAATTTTTTCTTCATCCTACATTTATAAAATTACTGCAATTGGGGGAACGGAAAAAGATTGAAAGGTAGTAGCGTTACAATAGATAGCATATCAAAATCATTTGGTAGTTTTCATGCATTAGATAATGTTGGATTTAAGATTGAAAAAGGTGAGTTTTTCTCTCTTTTAGGCCCTTCTGGCTGTGGTAAAACTACGTTACTACGGATAATTGCAGGATTTGAGTCACCTGATTTTGGCAGTGTTTTATTCGATGATAAAAATATTATCCCCCTGCCTGCCAATAAACGTACCTCAAATACAATTTTTCAAAACTATGCACTTTTTCCGCATTTATCGGTGTATGAAAATGTTGCTTTTCCCTTACGTTTACAAAAGTTAGACAAAAAACTAATTGATCAAAAGGTGCAAGAAAATCTTCATCTGGTACAACTTGAAGCACACATGTCAAAAAAGCCTAATCAACTTTCAGGTGGACAACGCCAGCGAGTAGCAATTGCCCGTGCTTTAATTAATGAGCCGAATGTTCTTCTTCTTGATGAGCCCCTCTCAGCCTTGGATGCAAAACTGCGTTCAAATCTTTTAGTTGAGCTTGATGCTCTTCACGACAAAATTGGGATTACCTTTATCTATATTACGCACGATCAGTCAGAAGCATTATCTGTTTCAGATAGAATTGCGGTTATGAATAAGGGAAAACTTTTGCAAGTTGGCACGCCATTTGAAATTTATGAAAGTCCTGCAACAGAGTTTGTGGCTGAGTTTATAGGCGAGACAAATAGTTTTGCAGCTCGAGTAGAATCGTGCGTGCCGTACATTCCTGAAGGCCGCGATCCAGAAAATATGGTTACGCTCAGCATTGGGGAGCTTGATAAAAATATTCACGTAACAGATTACGAGGTTACTGAAATTGGGCAGCGAGTATGCTTTACCGTTCGGCCTGAAAAAATCCGCATCACACTGACACCCCCTGTTACTAATCGCAGTGATATAAATATATTTGAAGGCATTGTTGCAGAACCTGTGTACTCTGGATTTCAATCAAAGTTTTACGTCAAGCTTGACAACGGCACAATGATTAAAGTCTACAAGCAACACACAACCTATCTTGATGATGGTCCAGAAATTGCATGGAAAGACCGCGTCTATGTTTCGTGGAGTGCAAATGATGGCTACATTGTTGAGGACATTGACAAATGAGCGACAAGACGCCCGCTTTTTCAAAGCTTGTACGCGAAAAACGGCTTGGAACGCTTTATTCATGGCCAATGGGAATATGGTTTACGCTCTTTTTTATCTTTCCGCTCGGAGTAATCTTTCTTTATAGTTTTTTAGAAAAAGGCTTATATGGCGGCGTTGAATGGAAGTTTTCAATTGATGCCTATAAACAACTTTTCAATCCCAGCTATGGACGGATCTTTCTTCGCACACTGTGGATTTCATTTTTATCAACATTTATTTCAATTGCCATTGCCTTACCGTGCGGCTATGCTATGGCACGTAGTCGCTATCAAACGACCCTATTATTTTTAATTATTATTCCATTTTGGACAAATTCGCTTATTCGCATCTTTGCATGGATGTCTCTTTTGAGCAATGAAGGAATTATCAGCACATTTTTGCGGCAGCTTGGCATAATAGATCAATCTGTTAGCCTTTTATATAATCAAACGGCGGTCGTGCTGGTTTCTGTCTATATGTACCTGCCTTATGCGATTTTGCCTATTTTCACCGCAATTGATAAATTCGATTTTTCTCTTCTTGAGGCATCACGAGACCTTGGCTCGACAAAAATTCAATCAATGATAAAAGTCCTTTTGCCAAACATAAAAGGTGGAATTGTTACTGCCATTATTTTTACTTTTATTCCAATTTTTGGCTCATACACCGTACCGCTGTTGGTTGGAGGGCAAGACTCCTACATGATTGGAAATATCATCGTTGATCAAGTACAGCGTGTGAGGAACTGGCCACTTGCGTCCGCTTTTTCCATGCTGATTAGTATTGTAAGTACAGCTGGTGTTTTATGGATGATTTCTTTTAGCAAAAAAGCCTCAAAAACACAAGCAAAACAACGAGGTGAAAAATGAATTTACACCAACCTCTGATGAATCGTATTAACAAAAAAAAACCAACATCAGAGCCTGCTCGCCATGCACGACGGGCAATCAGCAAGCGAACGAATTTCTCTTTTTCTTTTACCGTAATGACGGCGACCGTTCTTTTTTTATTTTTGCCCTTATTTTTAATTACCGCTTTTTCTTTTAACGAAACAAAAGGAAGTAATTTTACAGGATTTTCGCTTCAGTGGTACCAAAAGCTCCTATTTAACTCCAATGATTTATGGCACTCTTTAGGAAACAGCCTACTTATCGCCTTTTTATCAGGAATTGCTTCAACAATACTTGGAACGCTTGCAGCAGTGGGTGTCCATTGGCATAAATTCAAGGGAAAATCATACATTCAAACAGTTAGCTTCTTACCAATGATTTTACCAGAAGTCATCATCGGCATTTCAATGCTCATCTTTTTTTCCGCAGTTAAAATTCCCTTAGGTCTTTTGACAATATTTATCGCTCACACAACATTTTGCTTACCCTTTGTTTTTTTGATGGTGCTTGCTCGCCTTGATGAATTTGACTTTTCAATTGTGGAAGCGTCCTATGATTTAGGAGCAACAGAAAAACAAGCCATGCTCAAAGTTGTCTTTCCAGCCCTAATGCCAGGAATTTTTTCGGGCTTTCTCATGGCAGTGACCATGTCTCTCGAGGACTTTGTTATAACCTTTTTTGTCTCAGGGCCAGGATCAACGACGCTACCGCTATACGTGTACTCAATGATACGCTTTGGTGTCTCGCCTGTAATTAACGCTCTATCTTTTATAATGATACTTGCGACTATGCTCATTGCATTTGGACTAAAAAACTTCCTAAAAAGCATTGCCGCAAGCAAATAACTTAAACATCCAATCAAAAAAAATCATGCTTAAAGCAAAAAGCCATAATCACTGATAACGGTTTTCATTATTTGTACTAAATCTGCAGGGATTGAGCTAGTGTCGGATAATTTTTCTGTAAACTCTTCACCATTATGACGAATTTTACACAAAAGTGATTTTTTGTCTAACACAACAAAGCCTTCATTTTTACTTTGAGCCATATCTTCTTCCGTGTCAAAGAGTGTGAATTTATCACGGTAAGGGGCACTATCATACGGACAAAAACTTGCACAGTTTCCACATTCATTACACATACTATCATAATGAATTATCTGATTTTGCTCCATTTTTGGCACCATAATTGAAAGATTTGCACGATTTGGACAAACCTCAACACAATTTTCACAAACCACGTCGCAACCCAAACAACGATTATACTCGTCCTTTGTTAGCATTTGATCGGTTATAATTCCATGATTTTTATGAAGAATATCTTTTGATGTTGGATTTTTTAGCTTTGTTGAAGAGGGCAATCCCAATATTTTTTCAACCGCGTGGCGTGCATCACGGATTGCTTCAACAATGGTTGCAGGCCCATGCAAAACATCCCCCACAGGAATTGTATTTTCTGGAACTTCATCCGCTTTTTCACCAACGGCGGCAATCAAAGTATCACAGGGAAGCACAACTATTTTGCCTGTTGATTTAACGCTTGCTCGGCCACTTTCATCACGAGAAGAAAGCTCCATTATTTCACAAGTCAGAATCTTATTATTAAAACTAATCGGCGAAAGCAATTCATTAAACTCAACGCCATCTTTGATAGCTAAAATCAACTCTTCCTCATCCGCAGGCATATATCGCTTACTACGACGATAAACAAGAGAGGCATTTTTCACGCCAGTAACTCGCTTTGCAGCTCGCACCGTGTCCATTGCGGTATTGCCACCGCCAATAACAATTACGTTTTCACCAAGATTAAGCTTGCCGTCCTTTTTTTTAAACTCGCTTAAAAACTCAATTGCGTTCAGAAAACTCCCTTCATTGAGTTTTAACTCTCCCGCCTTTGTTGCTCCGACTGCCCAAATCACGTGGGTAAACCCCTCACTAAAAAGAGCATTAATATCAGTAATTTTTGTATTGAGTTTAATTTCAACGCCTAAGGCTTGAGTAATTTTTGCGTCATTTTCGACAGCCTCATGTGAAATCCGAAACGAGGGAATAACATGGCGAACAATACCGCCTAAAGAATCTTTTTGCTCAAAAATTGTCGCTTTTGCTCCGTTTTGTGCTAAAAAATACGCCGCAGACATTCCCGCAGGGCCCCCACCGATAATCGCAACATTTTCACTTCGCGTAAGAGGAATAGGTTTAATCGTTTTCAAAATTGAATCAACGGCATTTTTTGCAGCAATCAATTTCATTTGCCGAATATGTACAGGCTTTTCATAAAAGTTTCGATTACACTGACTCATACAGTTGTGGGCACAAATTGTTCCTGTCATAAATGGCAATGGATTTTTTTGTAAAATCACCTGCAAGGCATCTTCAAATTTTCCCTCAGCGGCAAGTTTCATATACGTGGTAATATCCTGATTTATAGGACAGCCCTCGCTACACGGTGCCACAAAACAATTAGTCAGAGGAAGCTTTTTAGGCAGCTTAATTTTTGCAGGCATTTTAATTGTTTTTTTGTACTGAGCCCCAACAATGGCGTCTTTTGCAAGTTTTTCAACGGCAACAAAATCAATGAGCGACAACTGTTTAACATTCGTTTCATGAGCAAGCTGGGTTAAACGTTGGTAGCCACCAGGTTTCAAAATTGTTGTTGCAACCGTTATAGGATAAATTCCTGTAGAAATAATTTTTTTAATATTATAAAAATCAGCACCGCCAGAATAAGAAATTGGCAACGCTCCTTTAAAATCTTTTGCAAGCATTTTTGCAACATTCATTGAAAGCGGATATAAGGATTTTCCAGACATGTACATTTCTTCACTCGGAAGCTCACCATTTCGGACATCAACTGGAAATGTATTTGTAATTTTTACGCCAAACACCAATTTTTTTTGCTGAGCTTTTTCAAGCAGTCGCTGAAGCATTGGAACGGCATCAGAATATTGCAAATCATCCTTAAAATGAAAATTGCTAAAAGCCACATAGTCATAGCCCATTTCATTCATCGTTTTTCGAGCAAAATCATACCCTAAAAGAGTTGGATTACACTTTACAAAGGTATTAAGATTTTTTTCTTCTATTAAATAAAGAGCGATTCGCTCAATTTCAGCGGGAGGACAGCCATGGAGCGTCGAAAGTGTTACCGAGTTACAAATATGCGGAGATATCGATTGAGCATCCTTGGGAGAAAATCGCTTGAACCTTGAAATATTTTTTAACAAAACCTCTGTGCATTCGCCAAATATTTTTGTATTCTTTGCGTTTTTCATGGATTCAATATAATTATCAACTTTAGGCAGCTTAATTCCTTCAAGATCGTAGCCAACGCTCATATTAAACTGAAACCCGTTCATACTGCCAAGCTCAAATTCCTTAGCCAAAACATGCAGCAAAAACCATGCCTTGATATACTCCTCCATCGCCTGCTCAACATACAACTCGGTTGACCACTCGCAATTGTAAGCCTCATCCTCGGCCAATATACACGGCTTAGAAACAGGCAAATCATGGCCATCAATTTTTTGAACCGTTTTTAATTCAAAAAAACGACTTCCTGCATAATACGCTGCCACAATATTTTGTGCTAATTGGCTATGAGGCCCTGCGGCAGGGCCGAGCGGATTTTCAAGATTTCGTCCAAAGAGAGTGCCAAATTTTTTTTTTGCGATATATGGCGTGTGAATGCCAAAAACAGTTCCATAATGCGATTTTTCTTCCAAAATCCAATTGAGTAGCTTTTCAAAACTGATGGGTTTCATAATATCAGACATATTCCCTCCGTACTTTTCAAAAATTGTAACACGAGATAGAACACTTGTCAAATATTTTTTATGGCATTATATTTATAAATTTGAAACAATATAAATAAATTTGATTTTAAATCACTTAAAAATAAGAGTTGAATGATTTTTTAACGTCGAACTTCATACAATACAATTCCTGTTGCAACAGAAACGTTAAGGCTATCTAGCTTTCCCGTTGTCGGAATAGAGATGATATCGTCGCATTTTTCCTTTAGCAAGCGACTTACACCGCTTCCCTCGCTACCCATAACAAGAACAACCCGATTGGGAAAATTTATGGTACTGGCAATGCTTCCTTTTGCATCCGCGGCATAAACCCAAAAATCCTTTTCTTTGAGTTTATCAACAGCCCAGTTAAGATTATGAACAATCGCGGTTTTCACCCATGCACTAGCACCCGCACTCGAACGAGCAACAACCTCGCTATTTTTTGGACTATTTCTCTCGCTCATTATCACAAGATCGCAAGAAAATTGATCACAAGATCGCAAGATTGCTCCAACATTATGTGGATCGGTAATTTCATCTAAAATCACGACGAGGCTTTTTTCCTGCAGAGCAAAATCCGTGCTTTGTAAAAATTCATCAAGTGAAATAAGATTTGTTGCCTCTTTTTGCGGATTATCGTCAAGCAGCAAAACTCCCCGATGATCCTGTGCCGTTTGAGAAAGACCTTTTACAAGACTATCAAGCTTTTCATTATCTGATTGCTCAACAGCAACTTGCAATTCTTTTGCAAGTGCAATAATTTTTTTTACACGCGGCCCAATCTTTGCATAAAGGAGACGCAAATTTTTATTACCAGCTGCATCCCCGCGAACTCCTTGCGTTCGCAAATTTTCTTCAATAGCATGAAAGCCGCTTATAATTTTCATTACGCCCCAATATCTTCTACTAAATTATTAACAATAAACTCCCGTCGAGTTGGGGTGTTTTTTCCCATGTAAAACTCAAGAAGATTTGGAATGTCTTTAAGGTTTTTAATTTCTACGGGAACGATTTTCATATCCTCACCAATAAATTGACCAAATTCATTTGGACTAATTTCTCCAAGTCCCTTAAAGCGAGTGACTTCTGCATTTACGCCAAGTTTTTTCATGCTGACATCACGCTCTTTTTCTGAGTAACAATATTGCGTTTCTTTTTTATTTCGAACACGGAACAATGGCGTTTCCAAAATAAAAATCCGCTCTTGGTGAACAAGCTCCTCAAAATAAGTCAAGAAAAAAGTGAGCATGAGGTTTCTAATATGAAATCCGTCATTATCCGCATCAGTTGCAATAATCACTTTTTCATAGCGAAGGCCGCTAATATCTTGCTCAATGCCCAACGCCATCATCAGATTATAAAGCTCTGCATTTTTATAAATCTCCGTTTGCTTTTTGCCATGCATGTTTTCAGGCTTTCCACGAAGGCTAAAAATTGCCTGCTTCATCACGTTTCGAGAAGAAACCATAGAGCCAGAAGCCGAGTCTCCCTCAGTGATAAAAATCATTGTTCCTTCGCCATTTTTACTATCCCCCAAATGATACTTACAATCACGCAACTTTGGGATTTTTAAGGCAATTTTTTTTGCAGCCTCTTTTGCTTCCTTTTTGACTGAGTTTAACTCCGTACGAAGTTTTTCGTTGGCAAGAATTTTTTGCTCAAGCATCTTTGCCGTATCAGCATTTCTGTGCAAATAATCATCAATTGCAGACTTAGTTTCCGCTACCAGCCACGAGCGAACCTCAGTATTTCCCAATTTATTTTTTGTTTGACTTTCAAAAATGGGGGCTTGAATTTTCACGGTAATTGCCGCCGTCATTCCCTCACGAACATCTTCACTTTTATACGTTTTTTTGTAAAACTCATTAATGCCCTTCAAAAAGCCTTCTTTAAAAGCCGAAAGATGCGTTCCCCCATCGGAGGTATACTGGCCGTTGACAAATGAAAAATAATTTTCGCCGTACGTATTTGTATGCGTAAAAGAAAACTCCAGCTGACTGCCCTTATAATAGCCTACAGGATAGATTGACTCGCCCTCAATTTCGGCATTCAATAAATCCAAAAGCCCATTTTCGCTTTTATACGTTTGCCCGTTAAAATTGAGCGTCAAGCCCGCATTAAGGTAGGCATAATTCCAAATACGACGCTCTAAAAATTCCATGTTAAAGGCATATTCGCCAAAAATCGCTGTGTCTGGAACAAACTCAACGTATGTTCCATTTTTTACCTCAGACTTCACCTTGGAGGATTTTTCAGACTTCAAATTCCCTTGCTCAAAAATAGCTTCCGTGCATTTTCCATCACGCACAGAAATCACTTTAAAAAAGGAAGAAAGCGCATTGACCGCCTTTGTTCCCACGCCATTGAGTCCGACGGAAAACTGAAAAACCTCGTCGTTATATTTTGCCCCCGTATTGATAACCGAGACACACTCAACAAGCTTTCCCAGTGGAATGCCGCGCCCATAGTCACGAATAAAAACACGATTATCTTTTACCTCAATATCAACCTGATTTCCATTGCCCATAATAAATTCATCAATCGCATTGTCAACAATTTCTTTGAGTAGAATGTAAATGCCATCATTTTGATTTGAGCCATCGCCAAGTCGCCCAATATACATACCCGTGCGTAAACGAATATGCTCAAGAGAACTCAGCGTCTTTATCTTTGATTCATCATAATTAACTGTCTTTTTTGCACACATACAACGATTTTAGCCGATTTACAAGAAAGTCGCAAGTATCTTGATTAAAAGGAATTCTGCGATAACTATTCTCCTTTTTTGCATAAAGAAAGATTTTCCATTATAAGCAATAAAACAGACTTGGCAGAATAGAATAAAAAATTAATTTTCGTTATAGGCACGAAGGATAACGTCTTTTGATTGTTCAAAATCGGTCTCATTTTTTATGATAATTTGCAAGTTGCCTGTACCAAAATGTCCTATGCTTGTAACATCACGTATAAAATCAGGTTCAAGGTTTACCGTTGCAGGATCAACTTTTACATGCAACAAAATTTTTCTTGAATATATTTCTGCACAGATAAAGTTTTTAACTTTTTTGAATGCAACGTATAGTTTTAATTGATTTTCAGTAATATCATCGCCAAAAGAAAGGATAAAATCTCTTATAGTCTGATATATTTTTTGTAATTTTTCTGGTGCTAAGGAGTATTGCTCTAAAAAAGTTTTATCGCTTCCTTGCTTTGAATCTCTTTGCGTGCTACTCAATGTTGTATCAATGAGGGATTTTACTTTTGGGGCATTTAAATATTCAAAAAGAATAAGGTCTTTTCCAAATTTTTTATACCGCACAAGTTTTATATTTCGCTGCATTTGATTTACGGCATGCTCGTCATATTTTGTAAAATCATTTGCAATACACATAACACAGGGAATGCTCCAGTCGATTTTTTCCGCAGCTTCTTGCCCAAGATGTTTTAAGGCCAACATTTCAAAGTCTCCCTTGTGGTCTAAAAGCCAATCCAAGTAAAAAAGCCCCTGATTAATTACGTTCTCATTTACACTTCGCTTGTATTCAAAAATCACAGGACAATTATTTTCATCAATTCCCAAGCTATCAATTCGTCCGTTGGTAATTTGATATTCGCTTTCCAAAAATGTTACGCCAAAAAACGTTGGCATATTTTGCTCAATTAAAATTTGTAACTCTTTTTCAAGGGCGACGGAGAAATGCTGAAATTCTGTAACTCCATTCTTGATATCAAATAGTTTAATATCAACCATTTACCTCTCCTTTGAATGCTTCGATTATTACTACGCTCGATCCTGATAACATACTGGTAGAATTTACGAGATAAATCCTATCAGTACAATTCTTTACATTCCGCCGATTACTTTTTCTACTCTTTTTACTGCGTTTTCAATGCCCAAAATACGGATTGAGCCGATAAGTGGTGGGCTAATTCTGCTTCCAGTAACGGCAAGGCGCAATGGCATCATAAAATCACCGAGTTTTATGCCCAGTCGCTCACATTCTTGTCGAGCAAAGACATCCGCTTGCTCATCAGAAAGTGTTTCAAGATTTTTAATAAACGCAAGTCCCGCAGTAAGCACTTCTTTTGTTTTTGCCGCATCGAGTTTTTTAGGAATCAAATCTTCCATTTTTGGCATTACAGGCTCTTCAAAAAGAAATTGAATCATCTCAGAAACTTCTTTTAAAAAATGCAAGCGCTCTTTTATCAGCGGCATAACTTTTAAAAGCATTTCTTTTTCTTGTGGCGTATTTTTTAAAAATCCAAATTCTTGCAAAAAGGGCAACACCGCTTCATACAACTGCTCATCACTTAAAAGTCTGATATACTGACCGTTAAACCATTCAAGTTTTTTGTAATCAAAAATTGCAGGGGCCTTATTAATTTTTTCAATTTTGAACAATTTTTCCAAGTCGCTCAAAGGGAACATATCACGCCCCTCTTCATACGAGCAACCAAGCATGGCAATGTAATTTATGAGTGCTTTTGGCAGGTAGCCATTATTGCGAAATTCGTTGACGCTCGTAGCACCGTGTCGCTTAGAAAGCTTTTGCCCGTCTTGCCCCATAACCATTGGCAAGTGACAAAACTGCGGATGTTCCCATCCAAAGGCTTTATACAAAATCACGTGCATTGGCGTTGACGGAATCCATTCTTGTGCCCTCATAACGTGGCTGATTTTCATCAGATGATCGTCAATAATATTTGCAAGGTGATACGTGGGAAATCCATCAGATTTGAGTAAAACGGGATCTGGGCTTATATCTTCATTCTTCCATTCGATTTCACCCAAAAGTGCATCAGTGAATTTTGTCATGCCTTCAAGCGGGATTTTTAAGCGGATTGTATATTTTTTCCCTTCATTTATATTGGACTGAACTTCCTCAGGTGTTAAATGGCGGCATTCTCTGTCATAGCCTGGTGCCATTTTATTTTTAGTTTGAATCATGCGGATTCTATCGAGGCGCTCCTCATCACAAAAGCAATAATACGCTTGCCCTTTTTCAATCAATTCGTTGGCATATTTTTTGTATAATTCAAAGCGCTCACTTTGCACATAAGGCCCAAAATCCCCGCCTTTTTTTCCACCCTCATCCCAGTCAATGCCCATCCACTCAAGCGTGTCATACAGATTTTGCACATATTCTTCACCAAATCGAGCTTGATCGGTGTCTTCTAGTCGTAAAATAAACTTGCCCTTGTTTGCACGAGCAAATAAATAATTAAATAAAGCTGTTCTTACGCCTCCAATATGTTGCATTCCTGTTGGCGACGGTGCATAGCGAACTCTTACTTCCATAATCTCTCCAAAATAGTTTCTAATTAAGGCTAATCATAACAAAAAAAAATAAAAAAGATAAGAGGATTGAAAAAAAAATGATACACTCTCCATGATTTTATGAGTTCATTTTGAAAAGATTTAGAAAATTGATCTTTTTTTAGTTGTCATTGCGATTATTTAAAAAAGTTGTAAGCTGAGTAATATCAGTTTCAATTTTTAAGCGAGCAAGTTTTTCTGTTACCTGCTCGTAATAGTTTTGGTTAGTGAAAAGCTCTTTGATTTTTCGGTAAATCGGCTTCGGTTTACGAATAAACCAGCCAACTTTATTTTTAACCGCAAAATGTACATTACCAAGCTCTTGTCCGTGAATATATTTGCAAATAATGACAGGTTTTTTACACTTTAGAACTTCAAGCAAGGTTGCAGGACCCGCCTTTATAACAGCACAGTCACAAGCCTTTACCAGTTCATCCATAAAGTCAACAAAACCAAAAACATGTAAATCAAGCTTTTTTTTTGCCTTTGCTAAAACATCAAGAGTTGTCTTTGTAACTTTATCACGGCCACAAACGACAATCAAACCAAACTCTGTGCGATGCTTTAGGCATTCTTGCACAATGTAGAGTGCTCCAGGCAAGCCCTCGCCTCCGCCAGCAAGAAGCACCAACTTTTTATCGAGAGGTAAGTTATGCTTTGTACGAAGCTGCGTGATTGTATCTTTTTCTAGCGGTAATAAAAATTTATTATTCATCAAAAAAGGCATTACTTGGATATTTTGCTCTGGGATTTTTCGTGTTTTAACGGCAAAATCTTTTACATCTTGTGAAAAAACAATGTATTTTACGTCTTTATCATAAAACCATGCCGTATGAGCAGTAAACGGATCCGTTACAATACAAGTAATGGGAATATTTTTTTTTAGCATTTTTACAGCTTTTAAGGCACACGGCGTTAAAAGAAAATGAAAGGAGACAATATCAGTAATATCAAGTTGACGAATTTTTTTACGCAAATACCGAACGGTTTTAAGATAAATAAAATTAAAGCCGATTTGTTGCACCAAATGAAAGCGCATTGTATCATAAATGATTGAATAACTGCCTGGAATTGCATTGCAAGAAGCTCGGTAGCCTTTTTCACAAATAGCCTTTGCAATAACCTGATTTTTTGCAAAACCATTGAGCAAAACAACCTGAGAATTAGTATGATTTTCTTCAAGAGCATTCTTTACAACGCGAGCAGATGAAATATGACCTGCCCCCGTATCTAAATATAAAAAAAGATACTTTCTCACCTATAAATTCCAACCTTTAAATGACTGCATAATGAATATCACAAAATCCTATTTAAAACAAGGGGGCAAAAATCTCCAAGAAACGGAATAGCAAAATCATTTAGGCAGAGCAACAATATTCTTTATACCTTAAATTTTTGCATTTCAATAGTCAGATTTTTAATACTTGTACTGTTTTGCTGCGAAATATCATTTACATTATTGATAGCATTATTGATTTCTGTAACACCGATTGACATTTCATTCATACTGCTATTAATAAAATCCGTAATTTCAGAGACTGTTTTCATTTGCTGCGAAATATCTTTACTACCAGAGAGCATTTGTGTTGATCCTTTTTTTACATTCTGCGTAATATCTTTAATACGCTGCATTGCAAATAAAACTTGCTCACTACCTGTTGTTTGTTCACGCATCGCATTTGTAATAACCAATTCTTGCTGCTCAATTTCAGAGGCAACAACCATTATATCCGTAAATTGCTTTTGAACAGTATCCGCCGATTCTTTTAATATATGAATATCATCTTTCAGTTGCTTAAGAACAGCCGTTATTGACTTACCTTGCGTCCCCGCATTTTCAGCAAGCTTATAAATCTCATCAGCAACAACTGCAAATCCCTTGCCACTTTCCCCAGCATGAGCTGCCTCAATTGCAGCATTCATTGCAAGAAGACTTGTTTGATACGAAATATCTTCTATTATATTACTGGCCTCTAGCAATCCGTCTGACTGAGTTGCAATACTTTGAGTCATCCTATGAGACGTTTCAACCGTTTCATGACCCTCTTTTGCAACAAAGGCAAGATTACTAACATTTGCCTGATTTTTTTCAAGTATTTGACTTACCGAACGAATATTTGCAACCATTTGCTCCGTAGCGGAAGATGATGTAGATACATTATCTGACTGCCTTTCAATCTCTTCATTGAGAGTTTCAATATTCTGAGTTATTTGCTCCAAGGATTTTTTTGTCTCTTCAACGCCTTGTGATTGAGAATTAATTTGATTTTTTATTCCGCCAATATTTGCCGTTATTTGATTAACTGCCGCCGCTGTCTGTGCAGCACTCGATGAAAGATTAAAACCGACTTCTTCCATCATTTTTGACTCGGCTAAAACGCTAATAATACTTTTCCTAATTTTTCCGATCGTTTTATTAAAATATTTTGCAAGCAAGCCGTTTTCATCATTATATTTTGACTCAATTTGCACACTTAAATCACCTGTTCCCTCAGAAATATTTTTCAAAGCGGCAACTGTAACATTCAAGGGCTTTAACAAAATAAATACAAGACAGTAAATAAGAATACATATTGCAATATTTGTTATAATTGAAATGCTTACAATTATCATTTGCATTTTTTTAAGCTTATCAACAACATACGAATCAGGAATAAAAAATGCCAGCTTCCAGTCGGTATCACCAACAAAGCTTGTTGCGTAGTACCCTTTTTTTCCACCGATGACAACATCAATAACTTTGTGATCTTTTGACATCAAATCATCTGCATATTTTACAACATCATGATCCATTGTATAAATATTATCTGCAAGCGTAAACTGTTCGTGGGACATGACATTTCCTTTACCATCAAGCATATACGCATACGAGCCATCGCCCATTTTCATGGAGAGCACAACTTTATGAAAATAAGTCATAACAATATCAGAAGCTAAAACGCCGTATCGCGCGGGGTTTTTTACGGGAGAGGCAATAGATATAACAGATTGCTTTGTTTCTTCATCAAGATATGGTGCCGAAAGAGTAACATCCCCTGCTTTTGTTGCTCCTGTATACCAATTCCGTGAGGTAGGATCAAAGTCAGAGTCAGGAACCCACCCCGCTCCAAACATACACACCTTATCTTCAAAGCCGATATAAAAATCAAGAATATTTTCATTTGAGTCTGCAATTCCAGCTATCTGTTCTGCAATTTGACTATCTTCGGGAAGTGCTGCAGCCCAAATCTTAGACACTCCAGCAACCAGAGACTTTTCAGCAGCCAAAAGCGTGTAAATCTCTGATGCTCGCAACGATACTTCAGTTTTCACCGTTTCCAATATCGCCTCTGTAAGATTTTGCTTTGATTCCCTGACAATAATGATAGCCATAACAGTAAAAGACAAAAGCAACGCTATAAACACGTAAATCGAAATCTTAGCTCTAATTTTCATAAATAAAAAACTCCCACCTGAGTATAATGAAAATATTAATTTACTGCAAGGTTATTTCACGATTAATAAATTTTACCAAGCATCCTTGATTAAAAGCATGATTATGATATAATCTAGTGTCAAATAGATTATCAAATAAAATACCGTTATTTAAAAAGGAAGAAGTATGGAAAAGAAAAGTATTTTTACAAAATTTTTGCGTGGCGTAGAGGTCGTAGGGAATAAGTTACCTCATCCTGTGTCGATTTTTGTCGTTTTTTCAATCGTGATCATCATTATATCAGATATTGCTACACGACTTGGTATTTCTGTTGAGTATTTGGGCTTCAAAAACGGAGTGCAACAAATGGTCAATGTTCAAGCTATATCATTACTTAGCATAGAAGGCATTCAAACCCTTTTTACAAAAGCACTTGTAAATTTTACAAGCTTTGCTCCACTGGGAACAGTTTTAGTTGCAATGCTTGGAATTGGCATCGCTGATTCTACAGGATTAATTGGAACGGCACTCAAGGCATTAGTACTACGAACGCCAAAGAAATTTATCACACCCATTGTTGTTTTTGCAGGAATTCTTTCAAATGTTGCCTCTGATGCAGGCTATGTTATTTTAATTCCCCTTGGAGCAATTATATTTTTAAGCGTAGGTCGTCATCCATTAGCAGGACTTGCCGCAGCTTTTGCGGGAGTTTCGGGCGGATTTTCAGCAAATCTTCTTATTAATACGCTTGATGCGTTGCTATCAGGGATTTCAACAACAGCTGCTCACATGATTGATCCAAATTACACAGTCATGATTTCTTCAAATTTTTATTTCATGGCTGTAAGTACGTTTTTTATCACGACAATAGGCACATTGGTAACAGACAAAATTGTTGAGCCATCTCTTGGAAAATACGGCAACACAATGCAAGATAAACTTGAAGAGATTACGCCAGCAGAAAAAAAGGCTCTCAACTGGGCATTGCTTAGTGCAATCATCTACAGTGCAGTAATGCTTGCCCTTGTATTGCCAACAAATGGAGTTTTACGAGGAAAAGATGGAGCTTTTTTAACATCGCCATTTATTTCCTCAATAGTTATTATCATGGCATTATTCTTTTTTATCCCAGGCGTTGCGTACGGAATTGCACTGGGAAAAATCAAGAGCGACAAGGATATCGTCACGGCACTTAACGGAGCAATGTCATCAATGGGCTCGTATATGGTTTTAACATTTTTTGCAGCTCAGTTTATCTTTGCTTTCTCCTATTCAAACCTTGGAACAATTCTATCGGTAACGGGAGCAAATTTCCTTAAAGCAACAGGATTTACTGGAATGCCATTGATAATCGCCTTTGTTTTGCTAGCAGCCTTCATCAATTTATTTATGGGATCAGCTTCCGCAAAGTGGGCAATTATGGCACCAATTTTTATTCCAATGTTGATGCAAGTTGGCTATGCTCCAGAGTTTGTACAGCTTGCGTATAGAATTGGTGACTCTGCAACAAATATTATTACACCCCTGATGAGTTACTTTGCTATGATTGTTGCCTTTGCGGCAAAGTATGACATTAAAGGAAAAAAAGAAGCGGGGCTTGGTACAATCACTTCAATGATGCTTCCATATTCAATGTTTTTTTTAATCGCATGGATAATTCTTTTAATTATATGGTCTTTAACAGGTCTTCCAATTGGAATTGGTGGAAATATTCACTTATAATAAACATAGAGCCTAATTCATTTCAAAAAAATTAGGTTCTATATTTGTTCTTCTTTACAGAAAATACATTAGCGAGTGTTGCTGTACTAGTAATAAAATATAGTGTGAGAAAGAGTTAAATCGTCAAAGAAAGGTAAAAAAAACTGATTGAATTTCGATATTGGTAAAAATGACCAAATTTTTAGGTGAAATAGAAGTTGATGAGAGTTGTAAACTAAATGTTGGTACGCTATATTTTAGCTAAAAGCCTGTTGGTGTAGTTTAATTAGGATAGCAGCTAAACAATGGAGCAACCCCCAATCATTTCTCAATAGGTAAAAAGACTTTTCTTTGTATTTTTTGCTGTGTTTTTATTTTTCGATTTTTTTATGAAATCATATCTTGTTATTTACATCGATAAATTTTATTAAATTACTTGTATTAAGAAAGGTAAAATGCTATACTTAATAAAAAGTCGTCTATTTTATTTTTTAAGGAGATAATCGTGAAAGGGAAAGTGGCTTTTTGTATTACGGTACTTTTTTTTCTTACTACAGCTATCTTTGCAACAGATTATTCTTTTAGAAGCCATCCTGCCATAAATGTTAGGAATAGTGGTTTTGGTGGTGCTTTTTCAACAGACACATCGACAATTTCTACTTTATTTTCAAACCCAGCCGCTCTTGCTTTATCAAAAAATCAAACACATTATTCAACCTTGGCTCTGAATCTTGCAGGCCCAGAATTTGATTTGTATACTTTGCTACAAATGAATCTAAACAAAAAAAATTTATCTGAGGATGGATTAAAAAAATTATTAGAAAAACATGGGGCTCTAAATTTTGATAGCAGTTTAGCAGGGCCTTTGTTTTATGGAAATATAACAAATGGATTTGGTTGGAGTATTTCAAATAATTCGTATATGTCAGTATCTATTCCCTCCGCCAATGTTTCTGACGTTAGAGTAGGAGAGGAGTTTCTTTTACAATTTGGCTACGGAATTCCTCTGGTAAAAACTAAGAATCACTTTTTATCTGTCGGTATTTCTGCAAAAGCTTTGGTGCAAGCTGAATTCTTTTCTAATGTAGGAATAGATAAATTAAATCGTCCTTTTCAAGAATTTCCTTTTTATGTGAACGCTGGTTTTGGTTTTAATATTGGTACTTTTTATCAGTTTGGAAATGTTCTTGGGCTGAGTATGGTTTTTCACGATGTATATTCACCGATGTTCATAAATGCACTAACGGATAATAATACTTCGTCAACACACGTTATTCCAACTGATTTAACGATTGGCGTCAGCCTTAAAATCCCACCAAGCTTGATTGGAAAAGTTGTAACATCTTGGCTTGTAATGGCAGATTACAAAAATATTATTCACGGATTTGCTCCGTCTGCACGCAATCCTTTACTTAACTTATCTGTGGGGACGGAGTTACAATTGATTAACATGTTTGCTTTTAGAATTGGTATGAGTGATTTACACATACATGCAGGATTTGGTTTTAAAATTTCTACGTTTAATATGGATATTGCTATTTATAAAAAAGAATTCGGCTTAGAGCCAGGAACAAATAGTCAATTCAACATGGATCTTTCTTTTTCTTTTGTCTATTAAAAAAATATCATCACAGAACCCTTACATTATTGCAGAAATAGGAACGGCTCATTTAGGTTCCCTTGAAAAAGCTAAAAAACTTATTGCCGCAGCAGCTGAGAGTGGAGCCGATTGTGTAAAGTTTCAAATCGTTTATGCCGATGAAATTTTGCATCCTCAAACAGGCTTTGTTGCCTTGCCAACAGGCAATATTCGATTATATGATCGCTTCAAAGAGCTGGAAGTTGACTTTTCGTTTTATGAAGAATGTAAACGGCTTTGTGATGAGCACTCCATTGATTTTGCCGCATCTCCTTTTGGAATTAGAAGTTACACCCAGCTAGTATCCTTACAGCCTGCCTTAGTAAAAATTGCAAGCCCTGAGTTGAATCACATTCCGCTGCTTGAATATATTGCTCAAACTGAGCAGCAAAAAACGCTACCACTTTTTTTATCTAGCGGTGTTTCAAAGTTAAAAGACATAGAAGCGGCTCTGGATATTCTGTCCCCTGTGGAAAACCTTGCACTGCTGCACTGTGTTACCAGCTACCCTGCACCAGAAACAGATTATAATTTGAAAATCCTGCCTAATCTTTCTCGTATTTTTGGCATTTCTGTTGGTGTAAGCGATCATTCTTTGCATCCGTACTTAATTCCCGTTCTTTCTGTGATGCAAGGCGGGACTATTATTGAAAAGCACATTTGTCTTTCTAAAATGGATGATGGACTTGATGATCCTGTTGCGATTACGCCTAAAGATTTTTCTCTTATGGTAAAAATTATTCGAAGTACCACAGCAATGA
Source organism: Treponemataceae bacterium (assembly GCA_051651645.1). Lineage (GTDB taxonomy): Bacteria > Spirochaetota > Spirochaetia > Treponematales > Treponemataceae > JBOFSR01. The sequence continues at coordinate 25,025 of JBOFSR010000057.1, forward strand.
CAACTGCTGATATTCTCAATATGTTGAAAACTGAATTTACGGAACGCTATATTGATCAGATTTTGGGTAGTGGCAGAAAAATTCTTGCCCCTTCTGAGCGTGAAAACTATGAGAGAACGAATAGATCTATTCATTTTTTACGTGATATGACCGTGGGTGAAACTATTACAGAAAAAGATATTAGCGTTTTACGCACGGAAAAACTTTTGACCGTTGGGCTTCATCCTAAATACTATTCAAAAATAATGGGGAAAACAATTGTTCGTGATGCAAAAGATGGCGAGGGCGTTCAGTGGGAGCATTTGATTTCGAGATAATCTTTGCCTTGATGTTGTATTGCAGTAAAGTTTTAAAGCTTAGATAAAGTCGTTAATTAGTACGGACTCAATGGATTTTTTATTACACAAAACCATTAAAAGGCGATCAAAACCGAGTGCAACACCAGAGCACGTTGGAAAGTCCGTAAAAATCTTCCAGTAGTCGGCTTCAACATCATGCGGGATTCTCGCACTTTGATTTTTCAGCAAGCTTTCTTTTTCAAAATATGATTGCACCTCTTGTGGGTTTGTCTCTTCTGAATAACAGTTTGCAAGCTCAATTCCGTTTATGTATAGTTCCCAGCGTTCTTTATAGGCTGAGGATTTGTTTTTGGCAAGGCAGGCAACTTGCGATGGGTAATCAATTAGAAAAATAGGCTTGCCGTTTGTTAGTCTTGATAGATTTGGCTCAACGCTGTGGACGAAAATTAATTCATATAAATCATCCCATTCCCAAGAGGGATCAATGCTTAAATCCATTGTTTTTGCAAGCAAGATTAAGTCCTTTTTATCTTGTAAATCGTCTAGGGATTTTCCCGTAATTTGCTTAAATGCTTCATTCATGGTAATTTGCACAAATGGGGGACGAAGGTTTTGTATAAAATCAGCCTCTCCATTTTTTTGAGGCGGCAAAAGGCTTTCAATCATGTTCTCGGTGAGTAGCAGTGAATCCTTGTAATGCGCATTAAGTGTGTAGTATTCAAGCATGGTAAACTCAGGATTATGGAGGTTTCCAATGGATTCACAATTTCTAAAGCATTTGCCTAGCTGAAAAACTGAAACCTTGTGCTGTGCGATTATTTTTTTTATATAAAACTCAGGGGAAGGCAGTAAATACAATTCCTGTTTTTCATTTTTCCAAGGAAAAATATACTCAGTTTTGAAAACCTCAATGCATGTTTCTGGAATAGCCGTTTTACTTAAAATGGGCGTGTCCAGCTCTAAATAACTCTTTTGTAAAAAAAAGGAGCGAATATTTTGCATTACGGCAGATCTAAATTGTAAAAGCTCTAAGTCCATATTTTATAATTAAATTAAATCGTCTTCATTTTCAGGTTGGGGCTTTCCTATAAAATTAATGAGTACCTGATCAATTTTATAATTATCAACATCCATTACTTCAAACTGGAAGCCCTCATACTCAACAATGGCAGCTTTTTTAGGAATTGCCTTGAGCATGTACATTAAAAATCCTGCAAGTGTCTCATAAGAATCTTCTTCTGGAAAATCATTGATTTTAAGTGCTTTAGCAACATCCTCAATTGGCGTTGTGCCATCGATAAGCCATGAAGTTTCTGATCGCTTTATAATTAAGTCATCCTGAAGCGGTGCGACAACATCTCCTAATAGTGTTGTCATAACGTCATTAAGCGTAATAATTCCAACTACGTGAGCATATTCATTAAGAATAACAGCAAAGTTTTCGCATTTTTCATTAAATTTGTCCAAGACCTCAGAAAGTGTGAGGGTATTTGGAATGATGAGCAGGTTTTTGTTACAAACTTTTTGAATATCCGACAAACAATTATTTTGTTCATTTTTTACAATATCGGTTAAGATATTTTTTGCATCAACGTAGCCAATGACAGAGTCAATCTTTTTTTCACACATCAGATATTTTGATTGCGGATTTTTTGCAATTTTTTCGCGGATTGTTTGCTCATTGTCATGCAAGGTAAAATAGGTGATTTCATCGCGTAATGTCATGGCTGAAGTTACCCAGCGTGATTCAAGTTCAAAGACATTTTCTATTAGGTGATGCTCTTTTTTGTCAACAATGCCAGCTTCGGCTCCTGCATCCATAACGGCAACAATTTCTGCATGTGTCATTAATTCATTTCGAACATGAGGAACGCGAAAAACTTTTAGCATAAAGTTGGATATTTCATCAAAAAGCATAATTATTGGTGAAAAAAATTTGACAAGAAAAATCATTGGTGTTACCAAAGCCAGCGCAATTTTTTCAGGATAAATCATTGCAATCCGCTTGGGAATAAGGTCTGCAAACTCGATGATCAGAGCCGTTACTAATAAAAACGAGGTGATCGATGAGCAAATTTCTGCGTACGAATCGAGTCCTAATTTTTGAAAAACGCTGCTTTGAAATAATTTGACAAGGGGTTTATTTAAAACCGTGTCGCTTATAAGTCCAGAGAGAATGGCGATTATGTTTACTGCAATTTGAATTGCGGTGAAAAATCGACCAGGCTTTTCTTGCAACCTTAAGATTTTTGCTGCGTTTTTATTGTTTGCATCGACAAGAATTTGAAGCTTTACTTTTCGAGATGCAGCCAATGACATTTCGGCCATTGAAAAAATGGCACTTAAAAAAACTAAAAAAAATAAAAAAAGTATACCTGAAAGCATGGTTTATACTATCATTTAAAAGGAATTCAATCAATGCAATGAGATACTTGTGCGAATTTCTTAGATAAATCTTTGTGTTAAACTTAGTCTGGCAAGTTTTGAGCGGTAATGCATCGTGAGTTATCTTTTTCAATAGCAATTGATATATATATTGTATTTTTTGGCAAAAGGTTTTTAATTTTTTTACTCCATTCAATAACACAAACGCCTTTGCCAAATAAAAAATCCTCGCCACCAAGTTCAATAAAATCGTTTTCATCGTCAAGTCGATAAACATCAATATGGTACAAAGGCAGTTTTCCGTCATACTCACTGATTATTGTATAGGTTGGGCTTGTAATTTCATCAAAAATAGCAAGTCCCTCCGCAAAGCCTTTGGTAAAGACCGTCTTGCCTGCTCCCAGCGTTCCATCGAGTGCAATGATATCGCCTTCTTTTACAAGGCTGGCAATTGTTTTTCCAAAATTAATTGTTTGTTCAGGTGAGTGTGATATAAAAATCACAACGGAATACCTTGAGCTTCAATTTGTGTCAGCATTGTTTTTAAGTCACGTATTACAGGCAATAAAGGATAATCAATGGATTCATTAAGGGAGACATTAATTGATTTTTTGCCAATGGGATCAGTCTCAATGATAAAAGTAAAAGGAAGTTCGACTACTTTAAGAGGAATTTCGATAACTGCAAGTGCTGTGTAAATCATACGATAGTAAAGAGGAATAGGATCTCGATTTATATCTCTAATTTCTAAGATTCTCATAATTACAATTTTAAAAACCTTTTAATTTTTCTCTGTAAAATATCTTGCGTAAGTGTAAATTTAATTTGTTTATGGCAAATATTTTAACATAAAGTTTTTTTCTTTGCAAGAATAAAAAATAAAATCAGCCGTGTTTCCGACGAAGTGCTATAAAATGTCTAGTAATCCATAAACGTCTTCAACGTCATCAACCAAAATTGCACCCATGCCAAGTTCTATGGGGATTGCAAGGTCAATGTCGTAGCGGTCGCCAATGGAAATACAGTGCTCGGCTTTTGTCCCCATCAATTTTATTGCAAGTTCGTATGGTTCTTTGTGTGGCTTAGAAACACCGCAAGTGTCAAGCCCGATAATATGAGGAAAAAAGGTCTCGACTCCCAGTGTTTCAAGTGTCTTAAACGCGGTTTTTTCTGGATTATTTGTAACGGCAATGAATTGATATTTTTTAGCGAGCGAGCTGAGTGTTTCGTGCAATTTTTTATCCCTTTGCAAAAAATCCTTTGGATCAATTAGGTTTTCACGCCAGAGAATGCTTTGTGAAATGGGGATTCCAAAATGAGTTAATGCATTACCAAGGCTTATTTGCAAAACGCCCTCTTGTTGCGCATGGGCTTTTCGGAATTCACTAATGAGTTTTCTTGCTTCTTGGTGAGAAATCCCCCGTAAATCAGCAAAATGGCGAATTTGCACATCAATTTGCTCGTGTGCGTATACTGCATTTGTGTATAATGTTGAGTCAATATCAAAAACAAGGATTTTTAAAACGGAGGGAATTGAGTATATTTTCATGCAGGCGTAAACTTTTTTTGTACCTGCACGATGCTAGACGCCGCTTCTTTTATAGAAGAAAAATAGTCAAGCCCATACAAAGCGACAATTGCATTACCGATAAGTTCTGCATCAGGCAGTCGGGTTACTTCAAGTGTTATGCCCAAATGACGACTTTTATATGCAAGCCAAAAATCGCTATTTGCTTGTCCTCCTGTAACTTTCATGCAATCAATTTTTATTCCGAGCGTTTTTTCCAAAAGCAAAATATTCTTTTTTAGATCATTTTCAATTTTTTCTAGGAGCTGGGCTCCCTTTGTACAAGGATTTTCTATAAGGAGCTTTACCACTTCGTTGTACGAATAATCAGGGTAATGTGAGATTTTAAAGTCGTCAAAAATTTTTCCTGTATCGGGGAGAACCACTGAAACATTCCAAAGTCCGTCTATAATTGAGGGCAGTGTTCGAAGGTTTTTTTCATACACAGGATTTTTCACGCAGACATTGATTCCCTCACTCGATCCTGCTCGATCACAGACGGCACCTTCTTGTAATGTGTTTGTTCCAATAAGAGCTGCGATAAAATCAGGTCCCCCACAAAATAACGGAATTTGATTTTGTGCCAATGGAATTTTCAACTGATTTGCAATTTCTGGCAAAAGGTAGCCCATCACTTCTCCCAGTGCTACAAAAGGAGGGAGTTTTTTGCTTTCAAGTTGCCATGCCGCAATGGATTTTTCACTCCAGTAAGCCTCTTCATAGCGAGCTTCAGGCAAAAGGGTTCGTGCTTTGCCGCATAGAAGAAAAATTAAATACTCAGGCCCTGATAAAATAAAATCATTTTTATCCCACACGGCAGGAAATGTATCTTTTATATATCTCATTCGGGGTAAAAAAAAGGATTGCGTTGGTTGCTCGGGGATAAAATCATTTTTGATACTCTGATTCCAAAGGAGTAAAAAATCTTGCTGAGCGAGGGTTGGCCCGTTTCCAGAAATACTGATTGCAATAATTTCAAAAGGCTCGTGCAGTTGAGAAAACAAATCTTTGCAGCTACATGCCAAAGCGTCAAACCATACGTGAGGCGTAATATTGGAAAGAAAACAAATCACTCGCCGATTGTACGCAAATACTTCGCCACTTGTGTTGATTAATGCAGCCTTTAGCGATGTTGTGCCAATATCAATGCACAAAATTAGATTAGTCATGGGCAATAGTATTCATGTTACGACGGATCATTGTCAGGATTTTTCATAACTTTTTCAATAATTGAGCGATTGTCAAGTAATCGGCTTAATGATTGATTGTGATGTAAACGAGAAATTACATGTGCAAAAAGTCCTGTAACATTGGTATTTATAAACCATTCACACTTGAGAAGATCTTCATGATACACGGCATTTGTTCCAATAATGCGATAAAAATAGCCTTTTTTATATGCTTCATTAAACTGTTCAATTGCGTTACCCGTGAAAAAAGGCAAACTGATTGCTGCAATTACCTTTGTCGCCCCTTCTTCCTTCAAAAATTCCATTGCTTTTAAAAGTGTTCCGCCCGTTCCAAGCATGTCATCTGCCATAAAGGCGATTTTTCCTCGAACATCGCCAAGCAATTTGACTGCTTTGATATTTGTTTTGTGGGCATCTTGGGTAACAACGGAGTAATCGCGTTCTTTATAAATCATTGCTAAAGGGCGTTTTAATCCTGTTGCGTAAAATTTATTTCTGTCAACTGCCCCTGTATCTGGCGAAACAACAACAAAATTGTCATTTTTGTCAGTGAAGTCAACAATTTTTGAAAGCTCTCTGATTATTTGATAGCTTGCATGCAAATTTTCGATATGCACGGAGTTAAAAGCATTTTCAATTTCACGTGAATGAATATCAAGCGTTATAATGCGGCGGATTCCCATATTTTCTAAAATATGCCCTAAAAGACTTGCCGTTAAGCTTTCGCGACCTTTTTTTTTGTGTTGACGACTATACGGATAGGCTGGAAGAACAAGCGTGATTAAATCCGCACCTGCATGACGAACCGCATCAATTGTAACCAACAGTGCCATGAGGTGATCATTTACCGAAAGCGACAAAACATTTTTTCCGTTATTCAGTGCAATAGGGGTGTGATTTTCAATATCTTGAAAAATGTAAATATCCTTACCGCGGATAGATTCCAAAATTTCTGTTTTGAATTCCCCATTCATAAAATAAGTGAACTGAGTGTTTACCTTAAATTGCGGAGCTCGATAGCTATTGACATTTCCTTTTGTTGCTAAATCTGATGTTGTAAAATCATTGTAAAAATTCATGTCTCGAATAAGCGTTTCTTTTTTTTCTTCATAGCGTTTTGCAAGAACATCGTATTTTAAATTAAATCGATGTTTGTAAATATGCTTCAGATGCTTTAAAACCTCATTAGTAAAAGTTTCAGCTCCAGGACACGCTACAACTGCAAGTTTTGTTGGGTCAGAATATGTCAATTGATTACCTCTGTGAAGATATTTTTTTATCATATTTGAGCTATTTTGTCAATAAAGACTTTTCTCGAACACGGTTAAATTCTTGACAAAAACGCTTATTTATGATAATCTTTGAAAGATTTTATTTTGTAACACAAGAAGGTTTTCTATTAAAAAAGTTTTATTTCTTTTGACTATTTTGATTTTTTTCAGCACATGCCAGCTTTTTACTGATCCATCGACCTTTGAGCAATCAACGATTTACATGGGGCTTATTTCTTTTTCTGGTGATATCAAAACTTTTCCTTTAACAAATAATTTATACTCAACAAAATCAACTATTAATAGTCTTTCATTGGGAGAAAACGCAACTGCACTGTGTTATGCGGTTGATAAAGGCTCTCGTGACTTAGAAAATGCAAAAAATGCCAGCGATTACAGGTATTTGGTAACTTTTACTGATGGAATTGATAATAGTTCAAGCAGTTTGTATCAAAAATATGATGGTCATTCAGTAGAGGCAGGCAAGGCAACGTATGATAAGGCACAGGAAAACATTTCAAAAGCAAAGCTTGACGGATCTTTTGTTATTGCGTATGGGAGTGAGGCAGTAAAAGATACTGCAAATATACAAAAACTTACGTATGATCCAGTCAAACTAGGAAGTACTGATAAATTACCATTTTACCAAGGATTTGAAAAAGCTGATGGCATAAAGCCTGCTTTTAATCAAATACAATCATCAATTCGCGAAAAATCAAATAAAATATTGCTAAAAATAAATGAAAGCAACTTTTCTAATAAGCTGTATGAATTACATATAACCGTAAAAGGTGTGCCTGACCCTATAAAGCTGCGTTTTAGACTAACCCATAACCTTGGAACAAATGATCCAAAATTTTCTGTGGACGAACCATCAGATCCTATTGGGTTTGACATAAAGAAGATACATGCAACCGTTGAAGACAGAAAAATTGTAATTTCGTTGACTGATATTAGTTATAAAGGCTCTAAGCGAGTAATTATCAATGATGTGAAATTGTACGGGGTTAGTGGAAACTCTGGCCGTAATTTAATATTAGATGTTGAAAATGAAGTAATAGCAAATGCTACACCAAAAGTTTCTCTCATGCTTATTTTAGATACAAGCTCATCAATTGCTGGTGATTTTGAATATGTTAAGCAGGTCGCAACTGATTTTGTGCAGGAAGTAGGAGCTTGGCAATAGGCTTCTATTACTCGGTATTTGATGAGCGCTTTGAAACAACTCGAACAACGCCTGTTCTTTTTACGCTATTTTTTTCATCGATTTTTTTACGAATGACTTCTTTTTTTCTACCTTCACTATATTTTTTCTCTTTTTCAGCGGCGGCTCGTTTCTTAACGGTTGTATTTTTTTCTATAAATTGGATGCTTGAATCAAGCCCCCTAAAAAATTTTTGCATATCTTCTTCAAAAATTACAATTGAGCGACGATCAAATTCTTCTCCCGTTTTATTTTTACTTTCTACAATTTGCAAAAAAACGTCGCCAGCTCTATTTTCTTTTACATTAAAAAAATAAGCCCTATTATCAAGCGTCACCTGTGTTGTAAAAAGTTCTCCACGAATTCCCATTTAATTATCCTCATTTGCCAATATTTTTTCAAGAGTAGCACAAAAAACAAAAAGATTCAAGCGACGAGTTTTCTTCACAGATAAACAAAAATATACCAGCCTATTTTTTGAATAGCGATAAAAGCTTGCCTACAAATCCTGTTTTTTTCTCCGCTGCTTTGCCAGTTTGACCTGCAGGTTTTTCAGTTCTTTGTGGAGATTTTGTATGGTATGTTTTTTTTGTGGCCTCTGGTCTATACGATTTTTTACTTTGAGGATTTTTAGTAGGATCATACTTCTCTTTGTAAATCTTCATTCTCTCCTCAAAAGAAAGATGAGAAAGATTTGCATCTCTCGCGGTCTTGGGCAACGATTTTTTGTGATCTTTTCTGTAAGATTCAGCTTTAGGAGGATTTTGCGGTGTTTTTCCCGCTGTGGGAGAATTCTCTTTTTGCTTAAAATCAGTTTTTGTGCGATTAGTGTGGTCTTTGTTGTACCGAGAATCTTTCGCTTCTTTGCTCCAAGAATCATTTCTTCCTCGTCCGTTTTGAGGATTGCTTCGCTCTGCAGGACGAGATTTTTTTTCATTGAAACGCTCATCCCTGTCAAGTTTTATGTAAACGCCCTTGCTCTTATCTTCTTGATACATTGAATCATCTGCAATGGCAGATGGAATTTTTACCTCTGTGTATTTTTCAATTGAAGGCAGGTTATATACGTCTTGCTCGCTACAAAAACTATAGGCCTTTCCTGTTTTACCTGCTCGTGCTGTTCTACCAATGCGATGTACATAATTTTCCGCTTCTGATGGCAAATCGTAGTTAATAACTAATGCTAAATCATTTACATCAATTCCACGCGAAGCAACATCTGTTGCCACAAGGCATTTTACGTCGCCTTTTTTCACGGAAGCAATAATTTGCAATCGTTTTTTTTGCGGAAGATCTCCTACAATGAATTCGCTTTTAATCCCATTAATTTCAAGTCGCTTAGAAATAATTTCACAGCTTTTTTTTGTGTTACAAAAAATAATTACACTTGCAGGATTTTCTTTTTGCAAAATTCCTAAAAGCAGTTTCATCTTTTCATCACTTGAGACATGGAATAATATTTGCTCAATTTCATTTACGACAATGTTTTCGCTTTCAATTGTAATTTCCTGTGCATCAGCAGTATATTCCCATGCAAGGTTTTTGATGTAAGAGCTAAGCGTAGCACTAAAAAGAAGTGTTTGTCTTGCTTGTGGTTTTGGCAAAAAATTAATTAACGTGCGTAAATCAGGGTAAAATCCCATATCAAACATTCGATCAGCTTCATCTACGACCAAATAACCAACCGTTGACAAATCAAGCACGCCAGATTTTTGTAAATCAATGAGGCGTCCAGGCGTTCCAACTAAAATATCAACGCCCTTTTTTAAGAGCTGATGCTGTTTTTCATAGCCAACGCCGCCATAAAAGCTTGCACATTTTAGGCCGCTAAATTTTCCAAGTAAACGTGCTTCCTCTTCAACTTGGACAGCAAGTTCACGTGTTGGCACCATTACTAAAACTTTTTTTCCGCTTAGTGACGGATTTTCTAAAATCTGTTGAAAAATTGTGATTAGATATGCGGCTGTTTTTCCGCTGCCTGTATGTGATTGCACATACAAATCACTTCCATTAAAAACACTCGTTAAAACTTTTTCTTGCACAGGAGTGCAAACTTCGTATCCTGCAGCGTTTATGCCTTTTTGAAGGCGTTCGTCTAAAGTAAGATCAGTAAAATTCATAAAATCTCTTAAAAAATATCAAAATGTGATAGAAATAAATAATTAAATCAAGTATACTACATATTAAAACAAATGAAAAGGTTAAAAAAATAATATTTACTTTTAAACAGAGAGATAATTTATGACAAAAGATGAGCAATCACTTGATTTTTTAGAAACTCAAAATTATGATTTGCGCCAAACACTTGAAATTGCAAAAAGGCTGTCTGAAGAAGAGCATTTGCACACGTTAATTAATTTAATTTTAGAAATTATGGAAGAGATGAATGAGTGCGGTGTTGGACTTTTTATTCAGCCATCGATGGATTCTCATGTTTTTTCGCTTACAACGCATTTTATTGGGCTTGAGGTTGAAGAGGGCAAAGATTACATCATTGATTCTACAAACCCGTCTGTTAGATTGCTTGCAGAAATGAATGCTCCGTGTACTTTGGATGAATTACGCTCCCAGTTAAAAAATACTTCTGGCATTGATGCCCTTGTGTCCCTTAATCCTGATTTGATTATTCCCCTTTGTGCACGCTCTCATTTAATCGGAATCATTGTTCTGGCACGTCGTGGCAAGGAGTTTGATGCACAAGAAAAAGAAAAAATTTTGAACGTTTGCCCCTTTTTTGGAATGAACCTTTACACGGCAATGCTTCTTGAAATGACTACAACGGATATGATGACAAAACTTAAATTGAAGCATTATTTTTATACCGTTTTGTTTGAAAAGCTTGAAATGGTTATAGGTAAGCAAGTGCCAATTTCGGTTTTAATGCTGGATATTGATTTTTTCAAAAAAATAAATGATACGTATGGTCATGATTGTGGCGATTATGTTCTTAAAGAAGTTGCTGCAGCGGTCAAAAAATGTATTCGTGGTGAAGATATGGCAGGGCGTTACGGCGGGGAAGAGTTTGTTGTCATGCTTTATGAAATTGATCAGCACAGTGCAATGCAGGTGGCAGAGCGAATTAGAAAGGCTGTTGAAGACCTTGATTTGGTCTATGGCGAGTCAAAAATTAAGGTTACGATTTCAATTGGCGTTTCCTCGTCACAAGATAAAATTATTTTGTCAGCTCGTGAAATGGTGAACTATGCCGATCAAGCCTTATATGAATCAAAACATGGCGGGCGAAATCGTGTTACCTTTGCTGATATTGAATTAATTATGGCAAAACTACGAGAAAGTTTGCTAAATGATTGATAGTCAAAATTTTAAAACAGCAACGGTTGCAATAATTGGACGCCCTTCTTCGGGAAAATCAACTTTTTTAAATACAGCAAGTGGTCAGAAAATTTCTATCATTTCTGCTATTCCGCAAACAACGCGAAATATTATTCGTGGCATAATTAATAGACCGCATGGGCAATTGGTCTTTATTGACACGCCTGGATATCACGCTTCTGAGAAAAAAATGAATCTCAAGATGAAAACGCTCACCGAAAGCATTCTTTTTGATAGCGATGTTATCGTGTATATGATTGATGTTAGCCGCAGTGTTGGTGAAGAAGAGCTACGAATTGCTGAGTTGATAGCTCCTTTTGCAAATAAGGTGGTTTTTGCCCTCAATAAAATTGACACAGGATTAGAAAATTTGACGAGTATAAAAATACTTGCTACACAGCACTTCCCAAAGGTGCCTGCCTCACGTATTGTTTCGGTTTCTGCACAAAAAAATACAAATATTGACCAGCTGCTTGATCAGATTTTTCACCTTGCCCCTGTTGCTCCTGCACTCTATCCAGAAGAATATTATACTGATCAAAATGTTGATTTTCGTATTGCAGAAATCATCCGAGAAAAGGCGATTAATGCAACTTTTGAGGAGATTCCTCATTCGCTTTATGTAGAAATAGCGGATATGGAGTGGAAGGAAAAAAGAATAGAAAATCAAACAGGCGAAGATGATAACGTGCGTAAAACTTTGTGGGTTCGAGCTTTTTTAATAGTTGAGCGAGAGAGCCAAAAGGGTATGGTTATTGGAAAAAAAGCTCAGGTGATAAAAAGCATCCGAATAGAATCAATTAAAACGCTGCGAAAAATATTTGATTACAAAATTGAGTTAGATTTGCAAGTAAAAGTGAATAAAAATTGGCGACAAAAGTCACATCTTTTGACAAAATTAATCAACTAGAAAAACTCCTTGCGTGCATGAATAGCATTTGCGGCAAAATCTTTTATATTCTTTTCAATGATTTATTGACTATTAATTTATTTTCTGTTACCATAAATTTAACAAGTCAATTCTATTCTATAATGAAGGCTAATCAATACAACTAATCAATACAGATCTTATCTATTTACAAAGGATAAATTTATTACACACGTTAAAAACGATGGAGAATTTTAATGCCAATAATTCGTAAGGCTTCAAAGGAAAAGCTAGAAGAAAATCAACCACAGCTTGATTTTGAACCAAAACAAGACATTCCAACTGAAACTGCTCCTATAGAGCAAACTGAAATTACACAAATTACTGAAGAGCAGCCTATTGCACAGCCTGAAGTTTTGGCTGAAGCGACACAAGAAGTAGCGGCTGATCCTGTGAAAAAGATTGTGCGTCCAAAAGTTAAGAGGGTAACCAATAATAATCAAGCGGGAGCATCTGTTCCCAGAGAAAATACGGTGCGTGAGCCACGAGAACAACGTGACCAAAGAGAGCCACGCGAGCAGCGAGATCAAAGACGACCGCAAAATAATCGAGATACACGCAACCAAAATGCTCGCCCACAAAATTTTCGACGAAATAATCGTGAAGTGAGTGAGGCTGAGTTAAATGAAGTTCGTGAAGCTCAAATGGAAAATACTCAAGAGCGCGACAGTAAGCCAAAACTTGTTATAAATGATTTGACCCGCATGGGAATGCCTGATTTGCGCTCGCTTGCTGAGCAATATGGTATTTCTCGTGATGATCTTGCTCCTATGAAAAAGCAGGAATTGATTTTTGTCATTCTAAAAACGCACACAAATCACGGGGGAATTATTTTTGCCTCGGGTGCTTTGGAGATTTTGCCTGATGGATACGGCTTTTTACGCTCTCCACAAAATAATTATCTTCCTGGTTCTGACGATATTTACATTTCGCCAAGCCAAATTCGCCTTTTTAACTTAAAAACTGGCGATACAGTGTATGGACAAATTCGTTCGCCAAAAGAGGGTGAAAAGTTTTTTGCCATTTTGCGAATTGAGACCGTCAATTTTGAGGACACGCGTGTTGCGCAAAGTCGCATTCCGTTTGAAAATCTTACGCCACTGTATCCTGATGAGCGAATTAATCTTGAAACAAAAACTGAAGAAATTTCAACGCGGATTATGAATCTTTTTTCTCCGATTGGCAAGGGGCAACGTTCTTTAATCGTCGCTCCACCAAAGGCGGGAAAGACAATTTTAATGCAGCGGATTGCCAATGCCATTATTGAAAATCATCCTGAAATATATTTAATTGTGCTTTTAATTGATGAGCGCCCTGAAGAAGTTACTGATATGGAGAGGACTATCAAGGCTGAGGTTATTGCGTCAACTTTTGATGAGCAAGCAACTCGCCACGTGCAGGTTGCCGAAATGGTGCTTGAAAAGGCAAAACGTCTTGTAGAGCATAAGCGCGATGTCGTGATTTTTTTAGATTCAATTACGCGGCTTGCTCGTGCTTACAATCAAACGATGCCAACGTCGGGAAAAATCCTTTCTGGTGGTGTTGACTCAAATGCGCTTCATAAGCCAAAGCGATTTTTTGGTGCCGCTCGGAATGTGGAAGAAGGCGGAAGTCTTACCATTATTTCAACAGCTCTAATTGAAACAGGCAGTCGCATGGATGAGGTTATTTTTGAAGAATTCAAGGGAACGGGCAATATGGAAGTCAATCTTGATCGAAAACTTGCCGATAGAAGAATTTTTCCTGCGTTTAATGTTAAAAAATCTGGCACGCGAAAAGAGGAAATGCTTTTAAGCGAGGGAGATTTGGCTAAAGTTTGGGTGCTTCGAAAAGTGATTAGTCCCATGGACGATGCAGAAATAATGGAGCTACTCCTTGACAAAATGAAGAAAACAAAGGATAATGAGGCGTTCTTGCGTTCGATGAATGTTGGGCAAGAATAAACTAAGAAAACGAATTCGTCTTGTGAAAAGCTCTTTTTGTTTGTTTTAGCGATCAAAAATCTTTTTGGGCAAGATGTTATCAATATTTAGGAGTTAAAAATGAGAGAAGGAATCCATCCAAATTATGGAGAAGCTAAAATTACGTGTGCGTGTGGCAATGTTATCGAAACTCGCTCAACGGTAAAAGAAATCAATGTTGAAATTTGTTCATCTTGCCATCCATTCTTTACTGGAAAGCAAAAGTTAGTTGACACAGCAGGACGAATTGAACGATTTAACAAACGATTCAATATAAAAAATTAATTTTTATAGCTAGTTTTTTGCCTTTAAATTTTTGTTTTCGCATTAAAAGCATGAATTATTTTTTATATAATTGATACATGCGGGGGGATGTTTTGAGAATTTATTTTCTTGCATCCCTTTTATTCTTTATTGAATTATTCCGCATCCTAAACCTTTCTATTCTTGTTGTAAAATCACATAAAATGCTCGCCATAGAAAGGTATCACTGTTGGAGTTTATGTGTTTCTAAAAAGTCTTGATATTTTTGGATTTAAATCCTTTGCCGACCGTACTCGAATTGAATTTTCCGATGGAATCACCGCTCTTTTGGGGCCAAATGGTTGCGGAAAAAGTAACGTTGTTGATGCGGTAAAATGGGTTTTAGGCGAGCAAGCGGCAAAGACTATGCGTGCAGAAAAAATGGAAGACATCATTTTTAATGGCACTGAAACACGAAAAGCTCTGAATGTTGCCGAAGTTACGCTCACTATTTCTAATGAGCAAAGTCTTTTGCCTATTGATTTAAGTGAAATTACCATTCGTCGAAGGCTTTACCGCTCTGGTGAAAGCGAATATTATATTAATGGCCAGCAAACAAAACTCAAGGATGTGCGCGAACTTTTTTGGGACACGGGTGTGGGAAAGGCTGCGTATTCAGTTATGGAGCAGGGAAAAATTGATCAAATTCTTTCCTCAAAGCCTGAAGATCGCCGTTATCTTTTTGAAGAAGCTGCAGGAATTACTCGATTTAAAGCAAAGCGGGCAGAGGCTGAGCGCAAACTTCAAAAAACTGAAGAGAACATGAAGCAAGTTGAGGGCATTTTGGGCGAAGTGCGTCGCAAATATGAATCCCTTAAAGTTCAAGCCGACAAAACAATTTCCTATCGTGCCTTAAAAGAAGAAGTCTTTCATTATGAACTTGACATTCATCTGTTAAAGCTCAAAAACTTTATGCAAAGTAAAGATCGAAAAGCAGAGGATTTGGAGCGGCTTTCAAAAGAACGAGACGAAGCTCAAAATGAAATCAACGAAATCAATAATTTTTTAAGCTCAAATATGGACGAGATGAATAGTTTGCAATTGCAAACGGTTGAAATCCAAAAAAAAATGATTACATTGCAGGCGGAGCAAAATTCAAAAAAAGAAATGCTCAAAGTTTTATCTGCACGCGAACACGAAATTAAGCAAAAAATTGCAACGCTTGAAGGCAGAAAACAAAATCTTGAGTCAAAAATTGAAAATATGCAAGAAGATATTGATGATCAAGAGAATTCTGCACGTGACTTGAATAAATTATTAATCGAAGTGCAAAAAAATATTCAAAACTTTGAAGAAAATATTAAACTTGCGGGCAACCAAATTACGGAAAATGACAATCAAATTAGTCGTATTGAAAGCTTCATTGGAACCCTTGAGACGGATCGAGAACAGCTTGAAATTGAGCTTGAACAGTTGACTGAAAATATTGTAACGGAGCTTGATTCAAAGCTTAAAAGTGCAGGTTATTCGTCAACCGAACATAAAAAGGCTCACGAAGAGCTCGAAAAAACTTTTTCCTTGATTAAAATTCTTGTAAGTGGGCGAAAAAATATTTTTAGCGATTATTCAAAACTCACGCTTTCATCCGAAGATGAAATTAAAAAGCTTACAAGCACGGCACAAAATTCTTTTGAGGAGCTGGAAACTCTTGTTGAGCAACTTTCAGTGGCAATCGAAAATTACACAAATGCAACGCCGTCTTTTATCGATGAGTTTTTGCAACCCGAAGGAATTATTACAAAAAAGCGCAGTGTCGATGAAAAAATTCAAAATAATAAAAATCAGGCAAGCGAAAAACGCGATCAAATTATTGAATTGAAAAAAACAAATGCTCAGCTTGCAGAAAAAATTAGCGAGTATCGCAGTACGCTTGAGGATTTGCGGATTAACAGGGTACAAATTGATTCTCAGCTTAAGGCGATTGAAAGTCACATTCACGTAATTCGTCGCGAGTTGACAAGTCAAGAAGCGGCACTAAAAGAAACAGAAAATGATTTGTACAACGAAGCTAAGCGTTTGGAAGATGTTACCGAACAGACCGTTGATATTGAAGGCGAGATTGCCTCTATTGACTATGAAGGGCAACGACTTGTTACGGAAGTTGATAAGCTTGAGAAAATTATTGCCAACCGAAATACGGATGTTTCTTCCAAGCAACAAAAATTGCGAGCAAAAAATGAGCATGTGCAAAAATTGCAAATGCAATACGAAAAATACAATCTTGACATTGCAACCTCCGAGACGGAGATTAAAAATATAAAAGAAAACTTTCGTGAGGCACATTCACGTGATTTGCTTGAATTTGAAGAGCGGATGTTTGAGCTTAACGCAAATGCGGGGGAGCTACGAGAGCAAGCTGCACAAAAAAAGGCTGAGTTAAAAAATTTGGGAAGTGTGAATTTTATGGCTCCTGAGGAATT
>JBOFSR010000058.1:0-9122 GCA_051651645.1 Treponemataceae bacterium
GCGTATCCACCTTTCGATAAATTCTATCAATTCCATTTAATTCATCTTCAAGATGAGTTTCAATTTCTTTAATTTCGTCAAGTCGGTCATTTGGAATGCTCGTTTTTATTCTCACAATTTCCTCACGCACTTTAAGCGAAGTAAGCTTCATAAGAGGTGCACCCTTTTTAATGATGGCAAGTGATTTATTATAAAAATTCATAATGAGTTGCAAAATCAAAATTTGCTTTTCTGGCACCGAATACACATCGATATCATCAAAGGCACTTTGCTGTAAAAAGCCATTTTTAATCATATCAGCAACAATCAAAATGAGGCGCTCGGTATCTGGCAAGGCATCAGGGCCAATGAGGCGAACAATTTGCTGCAAGCGTTGCTCGCGTTTTAGTAAATCAAGTGCTTCAAAACGAATAGTTGCCCAACGCGGATCGAGTTTATCCCACCAACCACGCACTTCTTCGGCATATTCTGAATATGAGTCAATCCAGCCGATCGCAGGATAATGGCGAGAGTTTGCAAGTTCACGATCTAAAGCCCAAAAGCATCGAATAAATCGCTTTGTATGCTGAGTTACAGGCTCTGAAAAGTCTCCTCCAGGTGGGGAAACTGCTCCAATGATTGAAACAGAGCCTTCTGCATCACACAGTGTTGTAATTCGCCCAGCTCGCTCATAAAACTCAGCAAGCCGTGTCGGTAAATACGCAGGAAATCCTTCTTCGGCAGGCATTTCTTCCATTCGCCCAGAAAGCTCACGCAAGGCTTCAGCCCAGCGACTCGTCGAGTCAGCCATGATAGCAACAGCCATTCCCATATCGCGATAGTATTCTGCAAGCGTAATACCTGAATACAGCGAAACTTCACGTGCCGCAACAGGCATATTTGATGTATTTGCAATAAGAATTGTTCTTTCCATAAGAGATCGTCCTGTTCGAGGATCAATCAATTCTGGAAACTCGGTCAAAACATCAGTCATTTCATTGCCACGCTCGCCACAGCCAATATACACAATCAAATCTGCATCACACCATTTAGCAACGGCATGTTGAGTCATCGTTTTACCAGTACCAAATCCACCAGGGATGGCAGCGGTTCCACCTTTAGAAAGCGGAAAAAACACATCGATGACGCGCTGTCCTGTAACCAATGGCTCAGAGACGGTTAATTTATCTTTAAAAGGACGAGGTTTTCGTACAGGCCAATAATGAGCAAGGTAGATTTTCTCGCCCAAATTAGTTTCTGCAATGACATCCTCAATCGTATATTCACCACTTTGTACAATTTTTGTAAGCGTTTTGCCCTTAATAAACGGTGGCACCATTATTTTATGATTAACAGAAGAAGTTTCTTGCACCGTACCGAGCACAAAACCTGCACTAATTGCATCGCCTTGTTTTGAAGTCAAATTAAACTGCCATTTCTTTGTAGCATCTAACGGCTCAGATCGCTGACCTGGAAGCAAAAAGGCCCCTGTATCCTCGCTCATGTTTTTAAGCGGCCGTTGAATCCCATCATAAATTGTTCCGATTAAGCCTGGCCCAAGACGAACAGAAAGAGGGCGAAGATTACTTACCGCCTTTTCCCCCACGTGCATTCCTGTGTCATCTTCATATACTTGAATAGTTGCAAGGCCTTTTTTTTGGCGAATAATTTCCCCAATGAGTTTTTTTTCGCCCACATCAACAACATCGTAGAGTCCACAATTTTCAAGTCCACTAGCATAGACAATAGGCCCAGAAATACGGGTAATTTTACCTTCTATCATACTGACTCCTTGCCAAATAGTGATGAAACAAGCTCAAATCGATATTTATCAAGTAATTCTTCAACAATATCTTTCATAATAATTCTGCATTTTATTTTTTTATCGGAGGTTTCTAAAATCATCCCCAAAGCGAGTATTTCATTTTCAATTTCTACATCAGACATTTGAACAGATGAAATAATTTTTGCCTTGTTTTCACTTTCTACAAGTTTTTTCAAAACAGCTTCATCAAAACCATTAAAGGTCATGATGAGTTCTTGCTTTTGTAGAATATTTTTGTAGCGAGCAAGTCTGTCTCGTAAAAGAAAGAGTTGTTTCTCCTCGCCCAAATTATATACATACCCTGCAATAATTTTTTCAACTTGCTCATTTTGATATGAGACTAAAAATCTTCCCTTTTCCAAAGGAAATTTTGCTTCAACATCTTGACGATATTTTTCAATTTGAGTTGCATATATCGCCTGTTTTTCTTCTTTCTCTTTTTCAATTCGCTGATTAATTTTATTAAAAATATTTTTGCTTTCAAACTCAACATTTTTTAAAATCTTATCAGCCTTTCTTCTTGCATCTTCTTGTATCTCTTGATCGAGAACTTTAGTTGAACGTAATTCTTCCATTTATTTTGCCAATATAAAAATCTTTTTAAAATTCGTGAAGAAAAAATCTTCATTGCTATATCACATTAAAAAGCGTAAATTACTTACGCTTAAATATGAACACCGATTGCTTCTCTAATGGCGTCAGTAAGCCGTTTTTTTCCTTCTAAACGCCCTTGAATTGGTGGAATCTCAACAATCAAAGGAAAATCTCCTTTTTTTTGCCAAGCTAGGACTTCATCTTCAATCATAACTGAAACACTTTCGGTTAAAATCAGTACTTTAATATCAGATGCCTGGGCAGTAATATTTTTGCCGTCAACAATGCCACCGCTTGTAACACGCAAAAAAGCATCAAGGGCTTCACCTCGATTTACTGCCACTTCTCCTTTAACTCCAACCAGTTCAAAAGCTAATACAAGTTCTCGCTCACCAATTATATAATAATTCACGTTTTAATAACTCTCGCTAATAGCTTTCGCTTAGGCGAAAAGTAATAAAACTGCAACTAAAAAGCCCCAAAGACAAATACCTTCTGCAAGTCCAACAAATGGAAGTGCTTTTCCTGATAGATCAGCATTTTCAGCCATAGCACCCATTGCAGCAGCACCAATTTTACCAACAGCCATTCCACCTGCAATACAAGCAAGACCAACAGCTAAAGCTGCGGCAATGTACTTAATAGCTGCAGAATCATTTTTTGCCGCACTAACAGCTTCCGTATTTGTAGCTGGAGTTGCCTCTTCGGATGCAAACAAACCAAAGCATGCAAAACAAATCATCAATAAAACAATAATTGATTTTCGTTTCATTTTTTACCTCTGAAAAAATTAATATTGTAAGCTTTCACACTGAAAACTTTTTTTATTTAAAGGGCTTATCATTGATAAGTCTCTTAAACTACTTGTCTTTATACTGAAACTCAAAAGGTTTAAACTCCTTCCCCGTTTCAGTAAAAAATTTTGAGAAAAACTCATAATAATGCAATCGAATAACTTGAATTGCAACAATCATTCCCTCAAGTATAATAACAACGGCATTTCCAAGAATCATAACAAAAACACCACCAGCAAAATGCACATCCGCCATTTTATCAGTCAGCGTAAAAATAATTGTACCTAAAACAGCATGAGCTAAGGCAAAAGCTCCAACTCGTAAAAAACTTACTGAATTTGATAGATAGCTTGAAACAACTTCCAAAATCTCAACAAGGCCTTCAATAAATGCAATGCCAAATCCATTTTTGAAAATTGGTTTGTGTCCCTCAACAAGACGCTCAAGCGGATGAGCCATAAAAACACCAAAAAGCGTAATTGCAATAACAGCCCAATCCCACCACATAATCGTACTTTTAAGTGCAAAAACACGAATGATCATAAAAACGACATACCAGAAAAAAAGTGCTCCGCTCAAACCAGTTTTTCCAAACAAGGCATTACCATACTTTTTAAGCAAAAATTGATTAGCAATATTGATAACCAAGCCAATTGAATTGATTATAAAACCAACGGCTATCGTAAAAAGGAAAAACATAAAAAGCTTATCAAGCGTGCCACCAGAGGGCATTAAATGTAAAATATAACTGCGTGGCTCACCAAAAAGACCCGTAACAAAGCGACTAAACGGCTTTAACACATTGCCATTTGCAAAAAACTCACCTGTTAAAAGCCCCATAAAAGAGCTACTAATTCCAATACCAATAAAAATTGGGCCAAATTTATTCCAGCCTTTAATTGTAATTATATTATTTGCAAGCAAAATTCCTACAAGCAAAAAAACCAATCCCTGTCCTAAATCCCCAAACATAATACCAAAAAGGAGGGTGAAAAAGAAAGCCACAAGGGGAGTCGGATCAATCGTTCCATAAAGAGGAGCACCATAACTAAAAACAAGCCGTTCAAAGCTACTAACAAATTTACCATGCTTGAGCTTAACAGGAACTTTTTCATAGCCATCACGAACCGTCGGCACTTCCTCTGGCACATATTGCGTAATTGCAATCCGCCCTGAAGTGATTTTATCTAAATCTTTTGTAAATTTCTCTATATCATACTCTGGAATCCAGCCCGTTATCCGATAAACCATCTGTGTAGATTCAAGCTTGTTACGAAGCGTTTGCACCTGCATTCCAATTGAAAATGACTGCAAAAGGTGAAGCAAGGTTTGGGCATGAGTGTCTGCATAATTCATACGCTCTTTTTCTATCGTAGATAAAGCTTCCTTTGCAACCTGTGTTTGTTCAGCAAGTTTTTGTATAATATCATCAGGAATACCCTGAAAATTCTTAGCAATTTCAATATCAACAAAGCCAAATCGCTTTAACTCAGAATCAAGGGCAAATCGTCCTTTTTTAGAAGTCGCTGCCAAAATTTTCGTTTTATCCTCGCCTAAAGGAATGATAACAGCCCGTTGAGCAAGCGAAAATTGCAATACATCAAAATGAGAGGGATCAATTTTTCCAATCCGCAACGTCAAAAAAGATAAATGCTCAAGTTCACTATACGGAACCTTAAGGTTTGCAAAAGCGAGGGCTTCTTGATACGCCTCTGTTGTCCGTTTTATATTTTCTAAAGCCTTAGTTTCTTTATTTTTGAGCTCATCAACGGCAGAAAGAAGTTTGATTGCCTCAGAAGTTTCTGCTTTTGTTTGTGTTGATGAATCGTTCGTGTAATCGTGCAAGTCAGCAATATTAAGATAAGAGCGAGCAACTTGTAATTTTTCAAAAATATCTTGAGCAGAGTTTTGCTTTTGATCTAAGGAGTCAGATAATTCATTTTGAAATTGAAAATTCTTCCTTTTACCCAAATACTCAATAATTTTTTCAACGTCATCTTTGAGAATCATTAATTCAACAAGTCGCATTATTGCAGTTTTTGCCATATCAACCTCTTTATTTGCTACAACATTTTTTTAATGTTTTCAGGCGAAATATTTAATCGCAAACTTTCTGTTGCGGTTCTAATATAATTTAATTCTTGCTGCTTGATTTTAAACCACGCAACTAAAAATGCAGACGAAAATGGATTTTGATGAAACTGGGACTGTGCAATTTTTAGCACCGTATTTTTAGCCATATTTTCAACCCAACACGGATCAATCGTCCACACAACACCCTCTTCATTTGGATTTAAAAGGTATGCGTATTCCCAATCTTGCCAGTCATCAAAAGAAGTCATAGAAAAATTTACAATACGGGAGGCAGGGCCTGCGATGGGGTCTTGTGTTACAGAACCTTCTGTAACTTTTATTAAGCGTAAAAGCACTTCTTCTGGGCGCATATTATAGTACAAACGAAGGCGAATTGCCCAAATTATATTTTGAAAAATTAAATCTTTTTGCAAAAGTTTTTGTACAGGAGATCGCTCATTTAATGGAAGCTTTTTAATTGAGAGCCACAAATCTTTCATGTACTCACTATCAAGGCGTCTTTCAACATTTTTCTCTTCAGAAACTTCTGGAAGCTGTGAAAGCCAGCTTACTTTTGAATTATGCGTAACGCCACTCAAAAGAGGATATTCATCATACTTCAAAAACGCAAAATCTTTTAGCGAAACAATATTAGGCTTAGAAGCACCTGCTCGAACAGAGCCAATCATTATCTTCAAATTAATGTAATCATAGTACTGCAAAAGCTTTACCGTAACTAAATCAGGCTTGCTATAAGCTTTTAAAAGAAGCATATACTCATTAATAAAGGTCTCTTTTGCATGCTTTTCAAGTTGCTGTGCAAGCAAAGTCTCTGGCACATGAGGAACTTCTTCTTTGAAAATTAGCGTCCAAAGTCCAGAAAGATTTTGCACTTCAAACAGCTTTTCTGTTCGCTTTCCTACAAAAGAGCGGGCAAGTATTCCACTGGCACGAGCATATACATAGGAATGAACACTAGATCCCATAATTAGTTACCTGCGAAAAACAAAGAATCAAGCAAAAGCGTTCCAGCTTTTTTATCTAATGGCAGGGAACGCACGCTATCATAATAGGCATTAATTTTTTCTTGATAATCAGTGTCTATTTGATTTTTTTGCTCATGATATTTTTTCTCTTCATGAGCAATTATTTTTTCATATTCAGTTTTAAAATTTGCATCAGCATCTAAGCGAACTTGAGCTAAGCGTTTATCAGCCTCTGTCTGTGCATCAAACAAAAGGGACGCTGCCTGGTGCTCAATATCAATTAAACGACCAATTAAATCCTGATCACTCACAAATACTCCTCCAATTAACTTGATTTACAAATTAATGCACACTACCTAAGATTAAAGAGATGATAACTCATCTTCATACTCACACAAAACACGATGAACAGATTCTGAATCTTTTTGTGCAAGAATATCCTTTACAAATTTTTTATTTTGAAGCAACTGAGCAAGTCGTTTTAGAACACGTAAATGCAAGCCACAATCATCTACGGGAGAGATGATAAGAAAAACCAAATGCACGGGCATATCATCCATAGCACCATAGTCAATCCCATACTGAGAGATACCAATAACGCCATGCACATCTGTGCATGCATCACACCTTCCATGAGGAACGGCAATACTTGAGCCAATTCCTGTTGTCATTTTGCTTTCTCTTTCTTGCACTGTTTGTAAAATCTTCACTTTGTCAGCACAGCCATTTACAGTAGCATAAAGCTCCACAAGCTCTTCGAAAAGCTCGTCCTTGTCATTGCTACCTAAGTCAACACAAATGCTATTTTTCTGAAAAACTTCTCCCAAAATCATACAACCTTCCTACCTTCCTTTAGTTTTTTTGATACGATTGAAAACATCCCTAAGTTTGTATTTTAATTTAAAATAAACCTTATAAGACACTGCTCTAAAACATAATTTTATAATTCTACCATAGTGAAAAAATTAATGCAATACCACTAATATTTTTATTTTATCTATGTAAAAAAAGAAACTTTAAACTCGATCAAAGAAAAAATGTGATTTTTTATTATACTCATCAGCCTCTTCAACTTGATTAAAAACGAGTAAAATACGCCGATAGGCTGCACAAAGCAATCCGCTCAAGCGTAAATCATCAGAGCTTTTAGAAGAAAATTTATAGCGATTATGATAGCCATCGATCACAAGGGGAAAAAGTTTTTTTAACAAATGAAAGTATTGTGTGGTAACTTCATGATTTGCAGATTGCATGTTGAAGAAATCTTTTGAGGCTTGCACAAGATCAAGTAAATTTTTTGCAATAACCGCAAATCGTCCCTGTAGTTCAGTAAACGACCACTTCCATTTTGTATTGTTTCCGTATGCTGATATCAAAAGTTCGATTGCAAGGCCAAATTTTTGCACAAAGGAATAGCGGCTTGCAACAGACACATGCGAAAGAGAGGCAAGTTGTTTTTCATAATCAGAGAATGGCACATCTATGTAATTTGAAACAATTTCTTCCATATAAATGACGGCACGATAAAGAGTTTTGCGCGCTTCATTTAGGCAGTCCTCATTACGAACATCAAGCATTTCACACGAAAGATTACTAATAATGATATACAGCGAAGTCATATAAAGCATATCTTCTGTCAGCTCAAATTTTATCTTGGCAGCATTTGGAGGATTAGAATGCAAGGTAACCAATGTATTTTTTTCTTTTATGCTAATTTGCGAGATAGTATCACGATAGGATGCAGTTTTTTGATTAAAATCTTCTCGCACTTCTTCACTTATTTTTTCCATGCCTACCCTCCAGTTTTATAAAAATAATCGAGTATCCTCAACTAATTACTGCTATCTGTCTATGGAGATTTTAAAATTGCAGAATTAAAACCTAATACGATAAAGCTCACTATTTTTTCCATGACAACCGATTTTTCATTTTAATAAATTAAAATCTACTTAAATTATCGGATTTTTTGAGAAAAAAAAGAGTTTTACAGGAAAGGAAAATAATTGAAGCCTAAAGAACGTAGTTTTTAGACTGTTTCTCTAATTGCATTTACGGGACAAGCTAAACTACAAGCACCGCAGTCAACACAGGCGGATGAGTTTATTTCTCGTTTTGCATTGCTAACTTCATTAATGCAGCCAACTAAGCAAGCTGTTTCACATTTTGCACAACCAATGCAAGATGATTTATCAATTTCTCTTATCATTTATTCAACGGCTCCTATAACGTTTGCTTGCATGAAGAAACAGTAATTTCTAATACTCGTGTTAAAAATGGAAATTTACTCATCATCATATCGAAGTGTTCCCCTGATTTTAAAAACTTTGCAGTGCCTTCGAGTAAAAAGCCCGTTCCCATATACTTATAACCTTGAACGTCAGGGCTACCAAGCGTTAATTTTACCGTATTATTTTGGTTAATATTAAATTCAGTTTTTATCATTGCTGCAGCAGGAATAAGAATTTTATTTTCGTCAACAAGGGTTAAATAACTATTCCACGTATTTGAAACATGAGCTCCATCAGAGCCACTCGTAACAATAGATACAACACCATTATGGGTAAGCACTTCTAAAAATTTTTCATTAAACATACGTTCTCCTCAATACATCCAAAAATATTTGATGAGCATGCTACCACGTGCCTATCATAATGTCAATGCGAGTTGCAGAAAATAAGATCCACACACAGGAGCTTTCTCTCTCTATTCGCCAAATTTTTGTAACAAGAGGCGAGCATGCTCAAGCGATTGCTGACTATCGGCATCACCTGAGAGCATTCGAGCAATCTCAACAACACGATTTGAAGAATCAATAGGATATAGTGTTGTCGTTGTTTGTCCATTGTCAACCGATTTTTCGATTTTAATATG
>JBOFSR010000059.1:0-5445 GCA_051651645.1 Treponemataceae bacterium
AGTACGCTTAAGCGTATCAGCGAAGTGCTTGATTGCTGGTTTGAATCTGGCTCAATGCCCTATGCACAAAATCACTATCCGTTTGAGAATAAAGAATATTTTGAACAGCATTTTCCCGCAAATTTTATTTCTGAGGGGCTTGATCAAACGCGTGGATGGTTTTATACGCTCACCGTTTTAGCCGCCGCTCTTTTTGATCGTCCCGCCTTTGAAAACTGTATTGTAAATGGGCTGGTGCTTGCCTCCGATGGCAAAAAAATGTCAAAAAGTCTGCGTAATTACACCGATCCGTCGATTGCCGTTGATCAATTTGGCGCTGATGCAATGCGTCTTTTTTTGATGCACAGTGCTGCGGTAAAAGCTGATGATTTGAAATATTCTGATGAGGGCGTTCGGGATGTGTTAAAAGGCATTTTGATTCCGCTTTGGAATAGCTATAGTTTTTTTGTAACCTACGCAAATATTGATAAAATCACACCAACAGGAAATGAGTTTGAAAATTCGCTTCCAACAAATCCTCTTGACCGCTGGATTTTATCGATGACGCAAAAACTTATCAAGGATGTCAGCGAATCTCTTGATTCCTACGATTTATCAAAGGCAATTGATCCGATTGTCGTTTTTATTGATCAGCTGAATAATTGGTATATTCGCAGAAGTCGTCGCCGTTTTTGGAAAAGTGAAAATGACACTGACAAAACTGAGGCGTATGCATCTTTGTACATTGCGCTAAAAACTTTTTCGCTCATTGCCGCTCCGGTAATTCCGTTTATAACTGAGGTAATGTGGCAAAATCTTAAATCGAGCAGTGACGCTCAATCAGTGCATCTTGCTGATTATCCTGTGTATACTGAGCGTTTGCGAGATGAGGCTTTAGAGTTCAAAATGGCAACGATTCAGAAAGCGGTTTCTATGGGACGGGCTTTGCGCTATCAATATAACTTAAAAATTCGTCAGCCGCTTAAGAGTGTTGAGCTTGTGACAAAAAATATTGAAGAAAAAAAAGTGCTTTTAGAAATGGAAGAAAGTATTCGCGAAGAATTGAATGTTAAAAAAGTTGTCTTCCATGAAAAAGAGGACGAGCTTGTTGAATATCGTGCAAAGGCGAATTTCCGTGTTTTGGGCAAGGAGCTTGGAGGCTTGATGAAGGATGCGGCAGACCAAATCGCTCAGTTGAGTGCCGAGGTTGTGCAAAGTCTTGTTGACGGCAACACCACGATTTCGCTTGATGTTGGCGGAAAAACCTGCGATATCAACAAAGATAAAATTATTGTCGAGCGAATCGAAAAAGAAAATCTTAAAGTATTGAATGAAGGAACTTTAACCGTCGCTCTTGATTCAGAGATCACGGATGAGCTAAAAAGTGAGGGCTGCGTTCGCGACTTTATTCGTGGTGTGCAAAATCTTAGAAAAGACAAGGGCTTTGAAGTTACTGATCGGATTAGCATTAGTGTCTATGGAACCGAATATTTACAAAAGGCGTTTGAAAGTTTTGGCGAATATATTATGAGCGAAACGCTTGCAAGTACAATTGCGTGGCAAAAAGGCAATTCAATGATTGAAATTGAATCAGGAGATGAAAAATGGCAGGTAACTATTGAAAAAGTATAAAAAAATAATTTTTTTATTGAGTATCTTTTTATTTTTTGCGTGTCAAACAACAAATATTGAGGAATCTAACAATCCGTATGAATTTTTTAGTAGAGATTTTGATGCATATCTGTTTATTCCGGTGAAAAAAAATGAAAAGCTTATAAAAAATTTTTTTTTGACTTTTTTTAAGGATGTTGATGAAACGTCAATCAATGAAATTACAAAGCGAACCCATTATTTGTATGCGGCTCTTGATTTAAAAAAACGGGATTTTCAGCTCATTGCGTTTGGAAACTTTTCTCAATCGCTTTCTTCACTTATTTTTACTGAAAAAAACGGCTGGAGTGCTGAAGAAAAGTCTACTTTTACAAATAATAATGGTTTGTATGTCGCCTTGCCAGAAAAAAATATTATTCTTTTGAGTAAAAATTCTATTCAGCCATTGCTTGAAACTTTTTATACGCCGTTACCCAAAAATATTCCCACTGATGCCAAGGAATTACTGTATACACGGCAGGAAAATAATTGTCATTTTTATTTTTCGAATGGGGCTGATTTTATAAAAAAAATTACTGGCCCCTTTTTGCAAATTCCACTTGATTATCTATTTGGCGAGCTTTCTCCAACAGAGAGCAACTTGATTTACAGTGTGAATTCAAGCCTTAATTTTACTGACCAACGAATTATTCGCCCAAACCTTCTTTTGATTCCCACTTTTTTTCAAATGATGCCGTTTGTTTCAATAACGGAAAAAACGGCGATTACAGCGGGGGAAAATAAAAATATTTTGTTATCGGAACTTTTGATCGATTTTGAGATGCTTACGCAAGTTTTGGGTCGTTAGGATTTTGTATTTTATCAAGCAGTGCTTGTAATTTTATAGGAGTAGATTATGGAAAAGAAAATTATTGAAAGAGCTGAGGCACTAGATGGCTACTTAACTGATAGTGATTTCAAGTATTTAGAAAAAATGAATGAAATTTACAGCGAGGCAATGAAATCCTTTAAAATTCTTTCAACAGGCGGATTTAGCTCAACTTTGGCAACAGAGGAAAAAAAGGTTATCGAGTACTTTAATGAGATGGGGCATATTATGCAAGAAATTTGTGCCGAGGTGCCAGCCCTCAAAGTGTACTCTTTTGAAACTGAGCAAGAAAGCCATGCTGAGGCCTCTCGCGTGATTGCAAAACTGCGTGATATTCGCACTGATAACCAAGAATTTTTGTACTACACGCAGCGTTCTTTTGAAATGCTTTTTAAGCTTGCCTTCACGGGCGATCGCAGCGACAAGAAAAATCACCTTGTTGTTAAAACTCCTGTTACGTACCCTGTGCAAAATTATTCAGTCCATAAAATTCCCGATATTGATTACAAAATCGAAAATACGGTTATGTGCGTTATGCTTCGGGGTGCTTTGTTGCCCTCGATGATTATGTCAAAAGAGATTGAGGAGTACTCATCGACGGGCTATGTAACGCCGTTTGCACTATTTAGAATAAAAAGGGATGATTCAAAGTTGGAGTCAAACATGGAATATATTCTTGACTTAAAAAATTCTTATTTTAACCTTGAGGATTTGAACGACAAGGATTTAATTTTTGCAGACCCAATGAATGCAACAGGCGGATCGATTGTAACTGTGGTTAAATATTTGACTGACAATGGTGTAAAGCCTCGTTCAATTAAATTTTTCAATGTGATTTCTGCCTTAAAAGGAGCTTTACGCATCGTTCGAGCTTTAGACAACTGTACCCTGTACACGCTTTGGATGGATCCCGTTCTTAACGAAAAAGCCTATATCATGCCTGGCTTGGGAGATGCAGGGGATCGTATAAATGGCAGTGATAGCGATGAGTATCCGCGTAACATTTTGCAACTTGTCGCCGATTATGGGCGAAATATTTCATACCTGTATCGCTCACAGCTACGCAAAATTGAGCAAACCGTTTTGGGAATTTTTTAGCTAAGAAAATCTCTGCGGTGAATAATTTAGTAAAATCTGACGATAAAACTACTATGAGAAAATCACTTTATTCAATCTGCGTGTTGTCAGTATTTTTAGCGGCTTGCCAAACGTCAATTATCCCTGGTGAAAAAGCAATTGCGGTTAAAAATATTGCTATTGAATATTATTTAATAGCGGATGGATACGCTGATTTAAAAAAATACGAGATAGCGGCAGATTACTATTTGAAAGCCGCTCGGCATCGTACGTATCAAGTACAAGGTGCGTATAAGGCTGCACGAATGTATGCCCTTGATTCAAAGTGGGATAAGGCTCTTGGTGTGTATGAGAAGCTGTTGCGAGCTGACCCAAAAAACAAAAATTTGCTAGAGGCACGAGCGTATATTGTATTTCAAACAGGAAAAATGCGTCAGGCGAGAAAAAGATATGAGCAATTAATTGAAATGATTCCTGATGATGCAGCCTTGTTGAGAAATTATATTCAAGTTCTCATTGGAATGAAAGATTCAAAACGGGCAAGCGAATATCTTGAAAAATATAAAACAACATTTTCCGATGAAACAAAAACCACGGAAATAGAAGAAGCTCTAAAAAAACTCATTGAGTCACAAAGGGGCAAGGTTGAAAGTCCAGCCGATCCTCCAGAGGAAGAAGTCTCAGACGATACGGATCTCATGTAAATCGGTGTAAAAGCAAAATTCGCATTAAAAGGATTTAGTTTTTTGCTTTTCTTTGCATAGTTGTAAAAAGATAAAAAAATCTCTATCATGTGATCATGAAAAATCGTTTTACGTTCTTTATTTATGCATTCGCCTTTTTTTTCTCAGGGATTTTATTCGCACAAGTTACAATCACCGAAGAAAAAATTACTCAAAATACAGAGCTTAATAAGGGCAAGGTTTTACAAGCTGATATTGTTACCTTTATTGAAGGCGATACTGGTGCTATCTTTTTAAAATCTGATATTCAAAATGTAGAAGTCTATATAAATTATGAATTTTATGGGCGAACAAACCTCTTTGTTGACAAGCTTATTCCAGGGGTGTATGCAATAAAGCTTGTTAAAGCAGGCTATTATGATTTTCTTTCCTCCATTGAGGTAACGGCAGGCGAGCAAAAAACCTTTTTTTTTGACTTAGAGGCAATGAAAGGAATGCTTGCCTTTGACGTTGATCAAAAGAGTGCAAAAATTCTTGTTGATGAAAAGGCCGTGATTGGTAATGCTATCTATTTGCCAGAAGGAACGTACACGGTTGAAATCAGTTTGTTTGGATTTAAAACGATTAGAACAAATGTTTCTGTTACGCATAGCATAAAACGAACCGTTTCGGCAAAAATGGAAAAAGCTGAATTTACTGTGCGTAATTTTCAAGCTGAGCCAAAGGCCTTTAATCCTGATAACGCGGGCAATTTGGGTAAGGCGAAAATCACTTTTTGGGTTTCAACGCGTGGAAGTGCAACGCTAACTATTCGAAGCAAAGATGGCCAAACTCATGCGGTGTATCAGTTTCCGCCGTTTACAACATGGAATCAATCCTACACATGGAGTGGTAAAACCTCTGCGGGAAGCTCGTTGCCTGAGGGTGAATATGACTTGGAGCTTTCGATAGTTGCAGCTGATGATCCGCAAATACATACCTTGCAGCAGCTGGTTACGATTGATAAAAAAATTACCTATCCATTTTTTTCTGTCAGTGCCAATGGAGCGGGCGTTGGATTAGTGAGCTCGTCGCAATTGTACCCTAAAAATACTTTGTATTCTTCGTTTTCGGTGTTGCCCGTGTTTGCTATGGAAGGGTTTAAGTTTTTTTCTGCACCAATTTTGATTTCTGTATTGGGAACGCCGCTTCCTTTTCTTGAGCTTTTTGGATCATTTGCAATTATTC
>JBOFSR010000060.1:0-22650 GCA_051651645.1 Treponemataceae bacterium
CCGTGCTAAAGTCTGCTTTTAAGTCCTTATCATCAGGAATAATAAAAGTCTTCTCTTCTATAGAGCCTCTTAGGTGAGGGAAATTTTCTGCATACCATTTGCGCGAGAGCATGACTTCAAAGATAACCCCTGCATATTCTTGGGCTGCCATTTCTGCAATCATTTGTCCATTACCTCGGGAGTCAAAGGCCGCCCCATAAAAAAAGCGGTCAAGGGTATCAACAATCAATTGAATAAACTCCCATTGGTTCATAAAAGGAACGTTTCGAAGCTCCACCACGCAGAGTGTTCGCAGTGTTTCATCGGGTAATTGCTCAACGAGCCAATAGACTGTTAGGTCATCCTTCGTGCTTGTTGCAGTCGTCCCTCGTGCAGGGAGCAGTCATCCTTCGTGCTTGTTGTGGTCATCCCTCGGCGAGGAGAGGTCTCACACTCTGTAAATGGACAATAATAGAAACCCCAATCTCGTACTACGGAGGCAAGCAACAGCTTGCACGAAAAATCTTAAGTCTTATCCCCGAGCATAAGACTTATGTCGAACCATTTGTTGGCGGAGGGGCAATTTTCTTTGCAAAGCAGCCCTCTCCTTGTGAAGTTATCAATGACACGAACTGCGAGTTGATTAATTTTTATGAAATGCTGAAAACCGACTTTGATGCGTTGAGTAAGCTTGACGAGCTTTCTTTGCATAGTCGAAAGCAACATGATGAAGCAGAAGTTGTATTCAAAAACCCTCAAATGTTTGATCGTGTTAAAAAAGCGTGGGCGGTGGATGCCGTAATTACTCGTAACATACTTTGTATGTACTCGTAATTATTAATAAGAGGGATAGCTTTACGCAGGCTTTGCCCTGAGTATACCGAGCGAATGCAAAATGCACAAATTGAGTGTTGCGATGCCGTTAAGATCATCAAAAGCCGTGATTCACAGCAGGCGTTTATGTACTGCGACCCGCCATACGTGGGATCGTATCAAGGGCATTATGATGGGTATATGCAATCAGATTTTGATGAACTTTTAGAAGCATTGGCAAACTTAAAAGGAAAATTCTTGCTCAGTTCATACAGAAATGCGAGGCTCACAGAATATATCGAACAGTGTGGCTGGCATTCAATTGAGCTTAAAATGAACTGCAGGACTGAACTTGTTCAGTTTTGCTAAAAATGACGGCAATAATAAGACAAAGATTGAAGTGTTGACAGCAAACTACCCAATCAAAATTGATTAGAGCATAAAAAAAAGGAGGCTAGATATATTTCTAGTCTCCTTTTTTTGTAATAGCGTTGCACTCACTGAACTTGTTTCAGTATGTGCAATAACTCGCCTTGTTGTTTTCACTGGCGGTTACAGTAATGCTTGTGGAGCAACCTTTAAATAATTTTAAAATATTGATTTTCCAATATAACAATATTTTTAATAGATTTAAATTTTCAAAGGTATGGGAATTTGTATTGTTTTATTCTTTTTATAAAGCAATAAATTTAGCAAAAGGGTGATTTCCTATTACCGTTGAAACAATAGTATCTTTTCTATATTTATAAAGCAGTCAAGAACTATAATATTTTAAGAAAGATGTAAAATCGCCTCTAAAACGCCACCTGCAATAGAGCGTGCTTTATCTGAAATGGAAAAACAGTATTCTCTTTTTGCACGAGGATCGATATCGCCTGCTTTCATTCCTTTGAAAACAGGGGTATTCGCAAACAACAGGCCTCTTACAACTCCTGCAATTTCAGCATAAATGGGAGTCCCGCTAACCTCTGCAATCTTTTCACCTTTAGTAACCGCGTCACCAATTTCAACAAACGGAGTAAAAATGCCATCGGTACTTGCTCGAATAATTCTTTCTGAAGTAAAGCCTGCAATATCTCCTGGTATTCCCGTATTTTTCTCGGCACAGCCGTCATAAATAGCCTTACCCAAGTAGTGGCCACGATTTGTTTCAATCACTGCATGACAATCCCTTGGGGAGGTAAAGCCTGGCCCCAAAGCAATCACGATTTTTGCATCGTTTTTTGTTGTATTTATATTTTTTTTAGCCATGATTGCATCTACAACCACGCAGGGAGATAGCTTTGAAATAATAGTAGCACACTCATCAACAAGGACGGCAATTTTTTTTTGATTGCATACCGTAATAGCCTCTTTTTCACTTTTTACCAGCTCTCCATGTACGCCGTCAATTTCAACACGATTTTGCAGTACACACCGAGAAAAAGAAACGCTTGTTCGCACACAAGTAGGATTTTGAATCTCGGTCATAATCACAGAAAATCCAGAGCTGAATAATCTATGAGCAACTCCGCTTGCAAGATCGCCCGCGCCTTTTATAACAACAAGCATAATTTACAAAATATCCAAATTATAAAACTGAGATCGCGAGTTTCCAAGCACGTCGGTAAGCGTTACAACAATAAAAGCCTTTCCGCGCATAAAACTACCAGACATCAATAACTGTCTGCGCCCTCCTGGATAAATCACATTGTATTTATAAAAATCTTTTCCTAGCACATGCAAACGAGAATCCATATCACGCAGTTGATCATACATAATAACGTCAGCTTCAACGCCATTTATGGTTACGCTCGTTTTATACGGACGAACTTCTGTATTGTATTCAAAATAAAGGCTGTAATGCCCTGCCGCAAGTGATCGTACGGAGGCAAGATCATAGCTTGTATTTGACCTATTCACAATAACTAAGCCTCGCGGCGGCTGCATTGGAGGTTGTGCAAGAGGCGGATACAACAAAAGCGGATTCAAGGCTGATTTATTTTTGTTATCTAACACTTGGTGCTCTAAGCCTGATTCAGTTTTTTGCCAACCAGACTTCCCACTTAAACCAAGCGGTCGTCGCTGCTCAATCACCGCAAGATCTTTATCAATATATACTTCAGCTAAATTCCCATACACAGAAACTATATCATTTTTATTAATTGCAATAACAGCATTTCCAAGGGGCGAGTCAAACCATCCTATATCTGGAGCTTCTGTAATTGTTACCAAATGCTCGCCTGTATTAGAAGCGTGCACCGTATCAGGATTTTTAAATCCAATACCTGTTGAAAAACCAGTTGAGCGGGATTGCCCAAAAAAATATAAAAACTCACTTGTTTCAGCAACCGATTGTGGCCATTCAAAAGAAAAAAGGTCTGCACCAAGAAGAATTAAAAAAGCTAAAACTATTTTTTTCATATCTATCTCCGACTAAAAGCTATACTCGATATTTTGTCATCGCGACCAAGAAAAAGCTGATTTTTCCCCGATGAAATAAAAGCATGTGTTGCAGGAAAAGAAAACGATCCTAAAAGGTTGCCATTTTTCTCAAGCGCTGAAACCTTGTAGCCTTGTGAATTTTTTGCCAAAACGCAAACGAATTCGGTATTTTTAACTTCCTCAATAGCAAGGATTTTACCGTCCATAGGAATGTGCGTAGCTTTCAAGGATTTGCAATCAAGAACACCAAGCCCCTCGCTATCATTAAAATAAACAATAGTTCCCTCGGCATTAAATTTCATAAATGTTTGTGCACGGATATCTTTTGATAAATAATGGTGATACAAAACCTTAATCTGATTTTCTGCAAGCTGATACAAAATAAAACGCTGCTTATTAATGCCAGAAACAATAGCTATCAAATTTGAATTGGGAGCAATTGCTGCACCTAAAATAATTTCATACTTACTGCCCCCAGGATAAAAAGAAGCAGTTTCTTCTCCTTCAGGATTTAAATAAACAAGTTTGCCATCTGCAAAACCAATAACGGCTCCCATTTGTGAAGAATTAAAAGCAACAATCGGAGAAAAACTCTCGCTAGTCCAAATTTGATCTCCCTCAGCAGAGTACTCACTTACCGAATTCCCGCCAGGATGAAAAACATAGTAGCGATCTTCTTGAAAAAAAGGAAATCCCTCAGCAGAAATCGTTGCCTGTGCCTCATTAAATCTATCAAAAACAGTTATTTCGCTATTGTTGTTAGCATACGTCGCCCAAAAGTCAGCAGTAATCGTCGCCCTATCGCTAAAGGATTTTGAAAGCAATAAAAAGCCGTCATGTGAAAAATAGCCCAAGTGATTTTTTAGCTTAAACGGAAAAACCTCATCCTGAAATGTTGATTCAAGCAATTCTTCTTCTAAAATATCTTGTTGATCCAAAGTAATTGTCCAAAGCGGATTAAAATATAATTCAGTGTTAAGCGATTTTATTGCTAAAAAAGTATAGAAAATGCAAAAAATAATGCCAAGTACAATAAAAATAACTATATTTCCTTTAGATTTCATTCTTCTATGGTATAACACAAGGTGAATACTGTCAATATACGTGAAAATATAGATTTTAAGGCACTATCTACGAGAAAACACCATAAAAAATCATACAATTAGAAACAAAACTGAGCTATTTAGAAGATTTTGTAAGTAATCTTGAAAGCGTTGTTCTTGAGCAAAGCTCTCTGATTAAAAAGCTTCAATCAGAAAATACGCTTATTCGTTCTAAAATTGATGAGCTACTGTCTTATGAAGAGCCTCTGAATAAGCCCCCACCGCATTACTAGAATATCTGCGTATTTGATTTGTAAAAGTTTCTTTAGCATAGTTTAAATTAACAATGTTGACTTTTTGCTAAAAAGACGATACTATATTTACAATGTTTCTTGATAAAATTACAAAGTTTTTTTTTATCCTCGTGTTTTTTTATTGCAGTTCAATCTATGCACTAGATTTTCCTGAAGAAATTGAAAATCTTATAAATGATGACTTTGCTTCTATTTCTGATGAACAGCTGATTGCTTACTTTATTCATATTAGTTTTGAAACAGAACGTTTTGATGAGCTTTTTTCCTTTTATGCAACAAATATTGGCGTTATTGATGAAGCGGTAGTAATGAATGCTAGCTCCTTGACTAGTGAAAATGCTTTAGCTGAATTTTTGCTTCAAGAGATGCATAATGTTTTTTTTCAAAAATATAATCTTCATTCATACACTGCAGGCGAGATAAAAGATAATGGGCTGTATAATTGCGTTAGCTCTTCTATTTTGTATTCTGCTTTGCTTTTGCGTTACGGCATTTCTTCTATAGTTCCCATTGAAACACCTGATCATGTATTTATTTCCGTTGAAATTGACAATGAAAGCGTTGATATTGAGACAACGAATAAAATTGGGTTTGACCCTGGCAGTAAAAAAGACTTTATTGATGAGTTTGGTAAAATAACAGGCTTTGCGTATGTGCCGCCATCAAATTATAGAAATCGTCAGCAAATTACTATTAAAAAACTTGTAAGCCTTGTAAGTCATAATAAATCAACTTATTACAATGCTAAAAAGAACTACCTAGAAGCTTTTTTCCATGCAACAATTGTAAAGCATTTACGCAATGATGAAAAAGGGGATTCTGATTATAATGGGACTTTAACTAATTTGATTAGTAGCCACATTCAAAAGAAGGAATATGACATGGCAAGAGATTTTTTGCTTGAAAAAATGTCTCCTGATATTCCACAGTATATACGCTTGCATGACGCTATTTTATTTGGATTAATTGAGGAAAATTATAAGGCGGGATTTTTTGCATCTGCCTTTGATAAAGCGACATACATTAAGTCAGCTGACATTCGTAGTGCTGCTATAAATAATATTTGTGGCGAGATTGTTCGCACCGCAGAGAAAACAAAGGACTACCAAATGGGTATTTCTATTCTTGAGCTTGCTGAGGTTTATGGCTTGGATAATTCTTTTGAGTATAAGAAAAATAGATACATTATAGTAAACAATATTTCTGTGCATTTTATAAAGTCTAATCAGTTTGACGAGGCAAAAACGATTTTTTATACCGAGTGGGATAGAAACATATTGTCAAAAGCTGAATTACAGAAAATCTTTAAGGGCGTTATTTTGTCTGAGGGGAATCATTATTTTAATAAGAAAAATTATGATAAAACTATAACGACAACAAAAGAGGGTTTGCTTTATTTGCCCAATGATAGCCACGTGTTACATAATCTACGTAATGCATATATCCAGCAGTTAAGCGTTTTGGATAATACTAACAAAGAAGACTATAGCAGAGTTATTGCCGAAGCGCGTAGTTTTTTCCCCCGAGAAAAGTATTTTCAGTAAGATTGATACATGCTTTGTGCTTGGGATAGAAGGCTGTCATACAAGACTTTATTGCCCTGCATGACTGTGCAACCTATGGTGTTGTCAATTAAAATACGAGGCGTTTTACTTTTTTCCTGCTTGAACAAGTGTTACTGCCGCTGTTGTTACAATGTCTTCAACAGAGCAACCGCGTGAAAGGTCGCTAATTGGTTTTGCAAAGCCTTGTAAAAAAGGGCCAAAAGCTTGAGCGTTTGCAAGCCTTTGAACTAATTTATAGCCAATATTCCCCGCACCTAAGTCAGGAAAAACAATTGTATTTACCTTGCCTGTGATAGGACTATTGGGGGCTTTTTTTTGTGTAACAGAGGGAATGAGTGCTGCATCTGCTTGCAACTCACCATCAATTAATAAACTGGGGCTTTTCTCTTTTGCAAGTCTTGTTGCCTCTTGTACCTTTAAAACATCATCTGCTTTGCCACCCGATCCCTTTGTGGAAAACGAAAGCATTGCAACAGCAGGATCTGCACCAATCATATTTTTGCATGATTGAGCGGCACTGATAGCAATATCTGAAAGTTGCTCTGCCGTTGGAGAGGGG
Source organism: Treponemataceae bacterium (assembly GCA_051651645.1). Classification (GTDB taxonomy): domain Bacteria; phylum Spirochaetota; class Spirochaetia; order Treponematales; family Treponemataceae; genus JBOFSR01. Next base: position 6,698 of record JBOFSR010000060.1, read on the forward strand.
ATAACGGCACAGTCAGCAAAAATCATCATGCCTTCATGTCCCCATTTTTTATCAGCCATTTGCATAACAAAGCATGACGAAGCCGTTTTTGAGCCTGCCGCTGTTCCAATAATAGCAAGTCCTGCTCGCAAAACATCGCCCGTTGTATTTTCTGCACCAGCAACCATTGAGTCTGCAATCCCAGTTTTTACCATCATAGAGCCGTAGCGTAATGGATTTTGCATATCAACTAGTGCCTGCTCTTGTGTCATACCTTTGTGTTTTCGCAAATCATAGTAGATGTTCGCAAATTCAGTAAGATTACTCGCTGATTTTGGGTTTACAATAGTAATGCCTTCTAAGTCAATATTGTTTTTCTTTGCAATTGCTTTGATTTCTTGTTCATCGCCTAAAAGAGTGAGTGTTTTTGCAATTCTCTGCTTGCAAATCTCTTGGGCTGCTGCGATTGTCCGTTCTTCTGTGCCTTCAGGTAAAACCAAATTGTTTTGATACTCAACTGCCTTTGCTTTCATTTCTTTTACAAAATCCATGTTATGCCACCTTTGTCTATGATATGTTTGTTGTGTAGTATTTTTAGCGTATTTCTGTATAAAAGAATACTGCTGTTTGGCAAAAATTGCAAGCGATTAGTTTGACTTAGCACGACTGCTGGGAGCTTCTATCGACCACACTCGCTATCCTTGCCCGTTAAGATATTTACGCCATGGATAAGCGGTTCTAAAATAATCGTCAAGCATTCCTTTACAGCCTTTGGCGACCCTGGTAAGTTGACAATGAGCGTTTTATTTCTGATGCCTGCCGTTGCTCGTGAAAGCATTGCTTTATTGGTAAACTGCATTGAATATGCTCGTTGAGCCTCCCCAAAACCTGTAACTTCGCGCTGGCAGACATTCTTTGTTGCCTCGGGTGTTACATCTCGTAAAGAAAACCCTGTCCCGCCTGACGTTAGGATTAAATCAACTCCTTGCGTGTCACTGAGTTTTTTCATGTGGCTTTCAAGCATCTCTTGCTCATCGGGTAAAATAACTGCTGAGGTACAGGTGCATTGCTCGGTTTTAAGCAGGTCGATAATTACCTCCGTGCATAAATCTTGCCGTTCGCCAGAATACCCCTTATCACTTGCAATAATAATTGCGTAGCTAATCATGTGTTAATCCTCAAGAATAGTAATTTCATCACCAGCTTGCACAAAGCCACCGACAAGCACCTTTGTAAAAATGCCCTGCGATGGCATAATACAAGAACCAATTTGCTGTTGAATTGCACAGCCTTTGTGGCACTCTTTGCCAATTTGCATAACCTGATGGACAGTAGAACCAATCTGTAGGCGTGTGCCAAGCGGAAGCTTATGCAAAATAATGCCCTCTGTAGTTATATTTTCAGCAAATTCACCGTAAGCTATTTTCTTTGTGGTTTGTGCCATCATTATATCAATGCTTTCTTTTGCAAGAAGACTAACCTGCCTTTTTTCATTTGCAGACCCACTGTGGGCATCGTTGAGTAGCCCATAATTAGCTTTGAAAAATCCGTTTTCAATAGGAGTTTTAATCGTTCCTTTGGTATTGCTTATATTCACTGATAGCACAAACGCTTTTTTCATGTTGATCTCCGTCTCTATTATAGTTGCATTTTCTAAAACTTTATTTCGTGATAATTTCACTTGAATTAAGCATACTATTTAGTATTTCAAACATCAACGAAAAAAAATGAAGATAACTATAGATACCGACTATCTTTTAAAATATAAAAGACAAACAATGATTTCTATATGTGCATTTATATTTTCTGTTCATATTAAATACTATTGCAGTTTTCTTAAAAATTTGATAGCTTTAAGAAAAATTATTTTAGGACACGACACGACACGACACGACACGACACGACACGACACGACACGACAATATTATAACAAATTTCTAAAATTCTATCAAGAAAAACAATCTTTGTTTTTTTATGGTTTAGTTTTTGCAGTATTTTGTATAATGTACGCTTTAAACTATTTTACGATTCTTATAGCTGATGATTATAATTACTCCCTTGGAAAAACCGGAAAAGTGCAATCATTATTGGAAATTATTGAATTAGAATATAATCAGTATATGGGGTGGGGAGGAAGGTCTGTTGCACATTTTTTAGGGCGCTTTTTTTTATGGGTTGGAAAGCCTGTTTTTAATATTTTTAATGCTTTGGTGTATGTAATTTTTGTTTTACTTATTTGTAGGCATATTGATAAAAATTGTAAAAAAAACAGTGCTCTTTTTATAGCGATTAATATTAGTTTATGGTATTTTATTCCTGCGTGGGGACAAAATTTTCTTTGGCTTATAGGCTCCTGTAATTATTTGTGGACATCTATGTTTGTTCTTTTATTTCTGCTTCCCTATAAAAAAAATATAGAAAATTCTTCGTATAATTTAAATCTCTTTTATTCGATACTGGTTTTATTATTTGGAGTTATTGCAGGGTGGACAAATGAAAACTTAAGTGCTGCTGTTGTTGGAGGCCTTTTTTGTTTTTTTGTATGGAAAATTATAAAAAAGCAAAAAATTAAATTATTTGAAATACTAGGCTTTATTGGATTTTTTGTAGGTTTTTTGTTTTTGGTATTGGCTCCAGGAAATTATGTTAGAGCCGCCAGTTCTGCCATTCAGTCTGATTTAACCTTGCTTGAAAAATTAGGAAGTAGATTTTTTTCTGTTTCCGCCATATATTTGAAATACTCCTATATTATTCTTAGCTTGTTTTTTTGCTTGCTTGCAATGAATGGTAAAAAATATATACAACATTCTCCATTTTTCATGGCTTTGTTTTTTGTATATTTTATGATCTTATCCCCAAAATTTTCTGCGGTATATTCTAGTAAAATTCAAATTTTTTTGTAGTTAGTATATTTTTTGGCTTATTTATAATGAATAGCAAAAAATATATAAAATTTTTGCCCTTTTTACTATTAAGCTTATTTTCGGCATATTCAATGATTTTATCACCTGAATTTCCTATTAGAGCATATATTATGGTACAGGTTTTTTTAATTATTGCATTTTTTCAACTTGTTTGTGATAATCGTTATGAAAAGCAACTGAAAAAGTATTTTTTCATGTTTTGTTTTGTAATTTTTATCAATTTTTCTTTCAGTTTTTTAAATCAACTAAGAACCTTGTAGGCAATTTTGTAAGAAATCAAAAAAGGGTTGAGCTTATTGAAGCCGAGAAGGCAAAAGGAAATCTTGATATTAAGCTAAAAGCCCCTTTGCCAATTGTTGACCCTCAACACTCTCCTATTCTTGCTGATATTGAAAAAGATAGTAATGATTGGAAAAATAAATCTTTTGCCAAATACTATGGTCTAAATTCTGTAACAGGAATTGAAACGGATGAAGGGTGGTGGGATTAAATTTTTTTGAAAAATTCATTTTCTTTTCATAGGTTGATTAAAAAACATTTCTATAATACAATAAGATAAGCTCATTCGCTCAATCAATTTTATGATAGGAGATAATACATGGTTTTTAACGCAAAAGATTTTAAGGAGCATGTTACTGCTCGCTTAAAACGCCAATATGGCAAGGATATCACACAGGCAACGCACCATAACTTGTATGATGCAGTGGCAGCTTCAGCAATGGAGTTGATTATGGAAAATTGGATTGCTACTCGGCGTGAGTATGAAAAAAAGCAAACTCGCCAAATGTATTATTTTTCGGCTGAGTTTTTAATGGGACGTGCTTTAAGCAACAATCTTATCAACACGCTTATTAAGGATAATGTTCGCAGTGTCCTTAATGAACTCAACATAGACTACAATATGATCGAAAATGAAGAACCTGATGCAGGGCTTGGAAACGGCGGGCTTGGTCGTCTAGCTGCTTGTTTTTTAGATTCTTTGGCAACGCTTGATTATCCCGGTCATGGGTATGGCATTCGCTACGAATATGGCATGTTTGAGCAGCATATTGTCGATGGCTATCAAGTTGAATATCCTGATAATTGGCTAAAACACCGCGATCCTTGGGAAGTAAAGAGAGCCGATCTTTCGGTTACCATAAAATTCGGTGGATATGTCGGAACAACAAAATGGCCTGATGGCAAAGATAAGTTTTTTGTTGATAATGCAGAGATCGTAACAGCAACACCTTATGACATGCCAATCGTCGGCTTTGATACAAAAACAGTAAATACCTTGCGCTTATGGCAGGCAACTTCGCCTGATGGATTTGACTTGCAACTTTTTAACGACATGAACTATCATCGTGCTGTTGAGCGTCAAAATAATGCAGAAAATATTTCTCGCGTGCTTTATCCAAATGATTCAGGGCCTTCGGGAAAAACGCTGCGATTAAAACAGCAATATTTTTTCACTTCAGCAAGCTTGCAAGATCTTGTGCATCACTTTGTCAATGAACATGGCACCAATTTTGAGCTTTTTGCAAAACTCCACGTAATCCAATTGAACGACACGCATCCTGTTGTTGCAATTCCTGAACTTATGCGTATTTTGATGGATGAATACGAGCAAGGCTGGGATGACGCATGGAAGATTGTAACAAAGGTTTTTGCGTATACTAATCATACTATTTTATCTGAAGCACTGGAAAAATGGCCAATTCCGATTTTTCAAGAATTATTGCCTCGCATTTATCAAATTGTTGAAGAAATTAATCGCCGTTTTAATATTGAGTTGCACGAGAAATTTCCCAACGATTACCAAAGACAAAACAGCATGGCAATTATGGCAAATGGCATGATTCACATGGCATGGATGGCAATTCACGCAGGATTTAGCGTTAACGGCGTTGCAGCCCTTCATACGGAGCTTTTAAAAACAACGGAGCTTAGACAGTGGTTTGAGCTTTATCCGCAAAAATTTAACAATAAAACGAACGGAATTACGCAACGTCGCTGGCTGCTTTCGGCAAACCCTCTTTTGTCAGATTTTATTTCAAAAAGAATTGGCGATGGCTGGAAAAAAGATTTGACTCAGTTAAAAAAGCTTGAAAAATATGCGAATGAGGATGCTTCTATAGAAGAGTTTTTGCAAATCAAGAATAAAAACAAGGAAATCCTTGCCGAATTTTTAAAAGATAAACAAAATGAGTTTTTAAATCTCGACTCCATTTTTGACGTGCAGATTAAACGTTTGCATGAATATAAGCGCCAAATGCTCAATATTTTACACATAATGTATTTATACAATCGTCTTATTTCTGATAGTGATTTTAACCCTCCTGCACGAACGTTTATTTTTGGTGCAAAGGCTGCCTCGGGATATCGCAGGGCAAAATCGATTATCAAATTGATTAATACGGTTGCGGATCGAATTAATAATGATCGTCGTGTGAAGGGCAAGCTTCGCGTTGTTTTTGTTGAAAATTATTGCGTAAGCACGGCGGAAAAAATCTTTCCCGCTTCTGATGTTTCTGAGCAAATTTCAACGGCAGGAAAAGAGGCTTCTGGCACAGGGAATATGAAGTTTATGCTCAATGGTGCTTTGACTTTGGGAACGCTTGACGGTGCAAATATTGAAATCGTTGAGGAGGTTGGGAACGAAAATGCGTTTATTTTTGGATTAACCGCTGAGGAAATTCAAAAAATTGAGAGTGAGCATAGTTATAATCCGCAAAAATATTTGGAGCGAAATCCGCATCTTGCACAGGTTATGAATCAATTAATTGATGGCACGTATGATACGACACAACAACTCTTTAGAGAATTGCATAGTTCATTAGTTTACGGTGTTGACGGACAGCGTCCTGATGTATATTACGTCTTAGCCGATTTTGATTCCTATGTTGAGGCACAAGAAAAACTTGCGGCGACCTATACTGACCGAAAAAAATGGGCAAAAATGGCAATTCTAAATGTTGCACGAAGCGGTAAGTTTTCATCAGACAGAACGATCGAAGACTATGTAAAAGATATTTGGAAAATGGAAAAAGTGATTGTTGAATAATAAAAAACCACAGAGAAATCTGTGGTTTTTTTTGCATTATGACTTATTAGAAATTGCCTAACGGCACTGTTTCTACAATGTATCTAACTGAAATGCCGTTTTCATCAGAAACAAGCTGCTCTAAAACAACGGCAATACTACCACCCTCGTTAGGGCTTGCTAGTATTCGGTATATTCGATACCCCACGGTTCCTGGCCTTTTAAATCGATTGCTTCCTACATTTGTTCGGCTTAGAACAATATTTTCCTCGCTTCGCTGCTCAATAATTAATGAAAAAGATGACATAGCATTTTTCCCCGTGCCTTGAACTCTTTCATCAAGCTGAATCAAATACGTTGTTTCATATCCTTCTTCGGTGTGGGGAAAATCTCTAAACTCGATAAGGGACTTTTCATATGGATTTGAGCTTGGCGCAAGCATATAAATAGGATCGGATGTTGCTTTTAGCGAAATCCCTGTTTTACTGAAAAAAAATGCATTTTTTTCAAGTATTTCATAGTAAACGCCCATTGGTTTTCGTCCTCGTGTTGCACTTGATGGATCAATTTTGAAAACTCCATTTGGCATATAATCATTGCGACTAACATCAATCACCTGTACTTCAGCATAAGCACGAAATGTGTTATCTTCCATGCCATACTGAGCAAACGCGTAATATTTTCCATCTTCGGAGAACCCTAAATCAACAAACTGCGCAACATCACCAGCAAAAGAGATTAATCCTACAAGAAAAAATGCTAATGCGACTAAAGTTTGCTTTATCATGCTGAACCTCTTTTTTTCAGTATACTTCACTTTAAAAGTGTCGGCATCTTATAGAAAAGACTTTACACAAATCATGCTTCATTATATTCTATTTACATGACCCTTTCAACAAGAAACAATTTTTTTTTAGTTTATATTTTTTTGAGCATCACTCTTATTCTGGGGATCTGCCTGTGGAGTTTTGTTCAAATACGAATGGGAATAATAAATGAAAGAGTTTTTTCAGTGTCATTTATTCCATTAAAGACATCTAATTTGTTTTTACGTCCTAATTTTTATGCAGTCATTTTTTGCACGCTTTTTTTAGCTCTTTATGCACCTATAACGCTTTTAATTATCTTTCGCACGTACGAAAAAACACAAGCTCCTGAAATTATTTTTTTTGCAGGATTTTTATTCTCCTGCTCCCTAGAAATTTTACGCCTGATTATCCCTTTTACGCCTGAATATACACAATCAATTGCCTTACACCTTATTATAGGGCGCGTAATTTATTTTTCGCGTTTTTTTGCTTGCCTTTCATTTTTGTTTGCGGCAATCTTTGCTCAAAGTAGCGAAACACAAGAAACTGATAAAAATATCATTTTTATTGCAACTGTTGCAATTATTGTTGCCGCTTTAACGCCAATTAATACTACGGTTGTTTACTCAGCTCTTTTTATTCAATATGGATTTATAATTGAAGTCATGGCAATAAAAATACTTTTTAATGCCATAACCGCATTTTCTTTCTTTATTATAGCATACAAAGAAAATATTGCAGAATATAAACATATTGCAATTGGGTCGATTATTATCAGCACAGGATACGCAATATTATGCGTCAATGATAATATTTTTTTTGGAATATTCGGTTGTCTTGCTCTTGCCTTTGGAACGCATTTGTATTTAAATAATTTACACAAATATTATTTGTGGCGATAAGCGTGTTAGGCATACAAAGCGGGAATCATTTAGACTTTGCCAAACCTTGACGGAATATTTTTTTCTCTTTATGATGTATACTATCTTAAATAGAATACAAGGAGAATGATTTATGACAAATCAAAAAGTTAGAATTCCGTTATTAGCAAAATTGGTTATTGCTATTGTTTTGGGAATCGTTATAGGCTCTTTTTTTCCCCTCTGGTTTTTACGAGCCTTTATGACTCTTTCAGGCCTTTTTTCAAGTTTTTTAAAATTCACAATCCCTCTTTTAATTCTTGCCTACATAACGATTGGTATCGCTAATTTATCTCATGCTGCGGGCAAGCTTTTGGGAATTACCGCCGTGCTTGCGTACATTTCAACCTTAGCTGCAGGATCGCTTGCCTTTCTTGTCGCCATTAACTTGTTTCCAAGCTTTATGGATCCTCAATTTTTGACACAAATTCAAGCTACTGACAGTAAATTACTTTCTTCGTATTTTTCAATCGTGATTGATCCGGTAATTTCAACAATGAGTTCCGTTGCTCTTGCCTTTGTGTTAGGACTTTGCATTTCAAAAATAAAGCAAAAACGTCAAGACAATAGTTTTTTTCTCTATGAAGGCGTAAAGGATTTTTCAGAAATAATTGATATGCTTTTGACAGGCGTTATAATTCCGTTACTACCATTTTATATTTGTGCAACCTTTGCGGAGATGTCATACTCAGGTAAAACGTTTGCAATTTTGGGCATTTTATGGAAGGTTTTTTTGACTGCAATTGTTCTTCATCTTGTGTACATTTTTATTCAGTTTTTTCTTGCAGGAATTATTGCTCGAAAAAATCCCTTTGTCATGCTAAAAAATCAGGTGATAGGTTATACAACTGCGGTTGGCACACAGTCTTCGGCAGCCACAATTCCCGTAAACTTGCAATGTGCTGAAAAAAATGGGATTTCCTCAGAGATTAGGAATTTTGCAATTCCGCTTTGTGCAAATATTCACATGGCAGGCTCAATGATAACAATCACGTGTTGTGTTACGGCTGTCCTCTTAATGACTGGTGGAACAATTACTTATAGTGTGTTAATTCCTTTTATTGCAACGCTTGGAGTCGCAATGATTGCCTCTCCTGGAGCCCCTGGTGGAGCAATTATCACCTCGCTTCCTTTTATGCCAATGGTTGGAATTCCCGCAGAAGGAATGCTTGCATCCCTTTTAGTAGCTCTATATCTTACACAAGATTCTTTTGGAACAGCTTGTAACGTTTCAGGCGACAATGCTTTAAGCGTTATTGTCGATACTATATACAAGAAATTTATTAAAAAATAGCATTTGAGATAATCATGAATATTTTTGAAATTATTGGGCCTGTGATGATTGGGCCTTCAAGTTCTCATACGGCAGGAGCCTGTCGACTTGGTTTTGTTGCCCACAAAATTATTGGTGAAGAGATTACAAAGGCGACTATTGAACTTTCAGGCTCTTTTGCCCAAACGTATCGCGGGCATGGAACCGATCGAGCAATCGTTGCGGGCTTGCTTGGAATGAAGCCTGATGACGATAATCTTGCCGCAAGCCTTGAAATTGCAAAGCAAAAAAAGCTTGAAATTGAGTTTATTGAAACGTCAATCCCAAACACTCATCCAAATACGGCACGCATCACATCCATTGATGTTAACTCCAATATTCATAGTATTCAAGGCGAATCGATTGGTGGTGGAAATATTCTGATTCGCAATATTGACGGTCAAGAACTCTCCTTTTCTGGGGAGTTTACGACTCTTCTTGTTACCCATATTGATCAACCTGGGCTGATCGCACTTGTTACTGATATCCTTGCTGAACAAAACGTTAACATTGCACGATTTAATTCTGTTCGGCAAAATCGGCATGGTCAAGCAGTGATGACGATTGAAGTTGATAATGAGATTTCAGATGAAATTATTCTTGCAATAAAAAATCTTGAAAGTGTGCTAAAAGTTGTCATGATTGGGGCGATTGAGTCGTAAAGGAAAATATGAGTAAAAAAATAGAATTAAAAGACATCGTTCAAAAAGCGGAAGATCAAAAAAAGACTATTTCTGAGATTGTTATTGAAGAGCAAGCAAGCGAGTTAGGCTTGGCACGCCAAGATATTTTTGAGCGAATGGCTAAAAATCTTTTTGTTATGAAGGAATCAGAAAAAAAATTATACGATACTACTATTCGTTCAACTAGCGGATTAACAGGCCTTGACGCACAAAAAATTCGATCCTACGCAAAGACGGAAGGAATTATGGGCGGATTTATGAATCGCGTGATGGCTCGAGCGTGCAGCGTCTCAGAATGCAATGCCGCTATGGGAAAGATAGTAGCGGCCCCAACTGCAGGATCTTGTGGGATTTTGCCAGCAGTTTTGATTTCACTGATTGAAGAAAAAAATTGCACGGATGAAAAAGCAACGATGGCTCTTTTTACGGCAGGTGAGGTTGGTATTGTTATTGCACAAGTTGCATCAATTGCGGGAGCTGCTGGTGGCTGTCAAGTTGAATGCGGCTCTGCGGCAGCAATGACAGCTGCGAGCATTGTAGAAATTGCAGGGGGAACGCCAACTATGTGTGCTCACGCCGTTGCAATTGCCCTTAAAAATCAGCTTGGACTTGTGTGCGATCCTGTTGCAGGATTGGTAGAAATTCCGTGCATCAAGCGGAATATTGCAGGTGCAATGATTGCCTTTTCATCGGCAGAAATGGCTCTCGCAGGTGTTCAAAGTTACATTCCCGTTGATGAAGTAATTCAAGCAATGGCTGAAATTGGCAACGACATGCAAAAAAAATACAAAGAAACAGCACTCGGAGGACTTGCCACCACTCCCACAGGCTTACAATACAGAAAACAAATTTTTGGTAGGTAAAATAATCAAAAATAATGCTTAGCATGGTAAAATTATCACAGCAGGATTCATCAATTTCATCTTTAAATAGTATAAGAGCCGTAATTAAGGTAAGGGGTATCTCCTCTTATTCTATAACTGGCACTAGCATCAGCTATGTTGAAAAAGATTGCCTACGTGCTTCATAGCAAATAATACTGGCAGCCTGAGCTACATTGAGGCTTTCCACTTGTGTGTTTGTTTTACCGTGCGGCGTAAATCCGTCAATTTTTACTAAAACATCGCATTCTTTTTTTACCTGACAGGAGATACCATTTTCCTCATTTCCTAAAATAAAGAAAAATGGTTTTTCTTTTGGGTCTGAAAAAAAATCTTTTATATCTAGGGTTGTATGAACATCGCAACCAACACAAATAAAGTGATTTTTTAGCTGCAGCACGAGTTCTGGTAAATTGTGAGTTGAAAATAAATTAACGAATTCCATTCCGCCTTGAGCCACACGGTAAGCACTGGTACAAACAGCGATTTTTTCGTCCGTCAATACAATATTTCGAATACCAAAAAAGCTAGCACTACGAATAATTGCTCCAACATTATTTGCGTTTAACACAGAATCGAGACATAAAATAGTTTGCTTTTCTTTTGCCCATTGAGAGAGCTTTTCTTCCGTTACTGTTTGAATAGAAGGACTTTTTATAAATGCCACAACACCTTGATGATGAGTAGAGCCAGAGAGTTTTTCAAGCTCTGAATCATGCTCGACGCAATTGTACGGAATTTTTTGACTTGCAAGTTTTTTGCAGACAAATCCAAGTTGTGGCGACGTTTCTTTATTAAAATACAAACGATTAATTTTAGCAAAGTCATTTTTTGCAATTGCCATTACTGCGGCAAGTCCGCAAACTGCAAGCAAGTTGTGTCGCTTGTTTTTCATAAAACTCCTGCCCTTAAAAACAAAAAACCAGCATAAAAGCTGGTTTTAGGCGCCGATCAGAATCGAACTGATGCATGAAAGTTTTGCAGACTTCTCCCTTACCGCTTGGGTACGGCGCCATTGAAAACACTAATTCATGATCGCTCATAAATCAGTATTCTTTAAATATAGCAAAATTCCCCCTATGTGTCTAGTCTTTGAGTAAAAAAACATGTATATTATTTTTATGGATAAAACTATTTTTGATGTATTTATTATTGGTGGTGGCATTGCAGGGTTGAGTGCCGCTCAGTACGCAGCCCGTTCGGCCTTAAAAACAATCTTGGTTGAGGGGATATCTCCTGGTGGTCAAACTTTGAATATCTCTCATTTGGAGAATTATCCAGGTCTTTATCCTGCAAAGGCTGGTTATGAGTTTATTGATAACGCAAAAAAACAGGCTCAAGAATTTGGTGCAACGTGTATTTCAGGTGAAGTTCTTGCTATTGATAAAATTGAAAATCTTTTTAGCATACGAACGGCGTCAGAAACGTATCACGCAAAAACAATTATTCTGGCTACGGGATGCAATCCGCGTATGATTGATATTACAGGCGAAAAAGAATTTGCTCATAAGGGCGTTTCCTACTGTGCCACCTGCGATGGTCCGTTTTTTAAGGGTAAGCATATCGCGGTTATTGGTGGCGGGGATTCAGCCTGCGATGAGGCAACTTTTTTGGCAAATATTGCACAGAAAATCACGATGATTCATAGGCGTGATGAGTTTCGTGCTCAAGCTGCAGTTGCAAAGCGAGTTATGGAAAATCCTAAAATTGATATCAAGTTTTCAACAATCCCACTGGCAATAAAAGGTGAAACGGCTGTAACTTCGATTCAATTAAAGGACATAAAAACTGATCGTGAATATGACGTCGCTGTTGATGGTGTTTTTATTTTTGTTGGTATGATTCCTCAAACTAATCTTGTTGAGTTACTTAAAAAAGATGAAAATGGTTTTGTTTTGACTGATGAAAATATGAAAACCAATATTGACGGCATTTTTTGTGCGGGGGATGTTCGTTCAAAATCCTTTAGACAAATTGTAACAGCCGCCTCGGATGGAGCGATTGCCGCTCACAGTGCGTCGCATTATATTCAAAATATGTAGGTTTTTTTGCAAGCTCTTTTTTTTCTCGCTTTTTTTTTATTTACCTCTTGTTTTCAAAGGAATAATTTTGAAGACTCTCAGGACTTGAATCAGGATAAAACTTCAAATTCTATCAATATAAATGTTCTTGAAAAAGTATCCCCAGCTGATGCAAATCTTTTAGCACAAGCAATTAGTGATGAAAATCTTTCGTTTTGGAGCGATTATCCTCATACCGTTTTGGCGCAAGCAATTAGTGATAAAATGACGGACGAAGAGCTTTTAGCTCAACTTTTTATGTTTGGCTGGGCAGGCAAGGAGCCAAATCCGCGCATTATCGAGTGGGTAAAAGAGCGAAAAATTGGCAGCATAAAAATTTTTGGCTGGAATACCGATGATGTGCATGCGGTTGCTCGTGATATCATTAAATTACAAGAGATTGCAAAGGCTTCTCATTTTTCCATTCCACTGTATGTTGCAACAGATCAAGAAGGCGGGTGGATTCGCCATATAAAAGGAAAGACAAGCGACACCCCTGGAAATATGGCAATTGGAGCTTCAGGCTATCCGATGGATGCATACTTTTCAGGCTATTATATCTCCCGTGAGCTTCGAGCCTTAGGCGTTAATATGAATTTTGCTCCTACGGTTGATTTGTATACAAATTATGACTCAAGTGTGATAGGGCCTCGCTCTTTTGGGGAGGAAAAAAATCTCGTTGGCGTTTTGGGAGCAGCTTTCACCGAGGGGAGCTTGCAGGCAGGCGTTCTTCCCACCGCAAAACATTATCCAGGGCATGGCGACACGAGCCTTGATTCGCATGGAAAACTGCCTCTAATTACTATTGACAAAAAAACTCTTTTAGAGCGAGAGCTTGTTCCGTTTATCTATCTGATTCAAGAAGGAATTCCTGCCATTATGTCTGGGCATTTGGGCTTTCCAAAAATCATGCAAGAAATCGAAGACGCTGAATCAAATCAAAAAACTTCCGTTAATCGTCCAGCCTCACTTTCACGCTATTTTTTGCATGACATCTTGCGTGAAAAGCTTGGATTTCAGGGGCTCATTATTACCGATGACATGATGATGAATGGGGCAACCATTTATGCAGGGAGTATGTCGCGGGCGGTACGTCTTGCCATTGAGGCGGGAAATCAGATTATTTGCTCTTCTACAACGCCGCAAATGGATGAGGCTTTGTGGACAAATAATGTGCGGCTGATGCGAATAAATGAAGACTTTAAGGAACGAGTGAAAGAGTCTGCCTATTCTGTTCTTTTATCAAAGCTTCAATATTTTAAGTCAGCGGCCAGTGTTCCCATCTTTCCTGATGTGATCTTGATTGAGCAGAGTATTCCCGATCCTGCGGCAGAAGCGTTTTTCACTGAGCAAGCAGCTCGTGCAACAACGTTTTACAAACAAGGAATTTTACCGTTAACGGCACTCCAAGCAGAGCGAACCTTACTTGTGTCACAGTTTCAGCAATTTTTTGATGTTGGCAGGCCAATCTATCCGCAATCAAAATATTATTTTTTTCGCTATTTTATGGGGCCGAATGAAACAAAGTGGAATATAAATAATTTGAAAAAGATGGCGAGTAGCTATGATACAATCATTATTTGTGTGGCAAATGAGGCAAGTGCTGCAATTGCACAGGGCTTAAAACACCTTAAGAAAAAAGTGATTATTATTTCAGCTTTATCGCCAACCATTGTGTTGCGTAATTTTATGTGGGCTGATGGCATTATTTTGGCGTATAGTTATTCAAGTTATTCATTTTTAGCAGCCTTCAATGCTGCGGCAGGCAACTTTTCTCCTAGTGGAGTTTTGCCGCTTTTGGTTGACCAAAAAAAATGACGTTGCGACTTGAGAACATTACTCAAAAAACCTTTAAAAAAACAATTTCATTTCTTCTTTCGTATGAAAAATATTGCCTTTCGCTGTGGAACTTTTTTTACATCAACGACCAAATTATTCTCCCAAAAAATTCTGAAAATTTTTTTTTAATCATTGATGATGAATATAATAAAATTGAGGCAGTCATTTTTAAAAGGAAGAAAGGCTCTATTTTACATTGCTTTTCTTTTTCAAAATTAAACTCAATGGATGAGGTTTCGACACTATTAAAAACACAGCTGGCGTCGATAGTGCAAAACTTATTTGCTGACGGTGATTTTTCTAGTATTGCGGGAAGTATGCATGGCACAAAATTTATTTTAGAAAACTGTAAAAAGAAATTACGTGAAACAAACGATTATTATTTGCTAGAGCATAAAAAATCAAGCTCACCGTGCAGTGTTGTCTTGCCAAATAAATTTTTTCTTCAATTATGTACGCCAAATGATGCTGAAAATCTTTATCACTTGCAGAGAATGTATGAGCTTGTTGAGGTTTTACCGCGAGGCAAAAAACATAATAAACTTACGTGTATGCTGAGTTTACAAAAATCGCTTGCTCGATACCCAACATATGCAATTTGTGCAAAAACTACTTTTATTGCAAAAGCGGGAATTAACGCGATTTCGCCGCACTGTGGACAAATTGGCGGCGTTTTTACGCATTCACAATATAGAGCAAACGGATTTGCAAAATTTTTAGTCTCTCATCTACAACAGGATTTAGCCGAAAAACAAAAATCCTGTATTCTTTTTGTACGCAAAACAAATTTGCCTGCAATAAAAGCCTACACCGATATTGGTTTTTTCAAAATAGGCAACTATACAATCGCTTACTTTGATTAACGCTGATATTCAATGATATAGCAGTATTTTAATTCACAATTTTATCTCGCTAATTATACTCTATGCAAGATAAATGCTTTATGATAGACTTTGAAAATGTTATTAGCAATTGATATTGGAAACACAAATGTTGTGCTAGCCCTTTTTAAAAATGATGTAATTCTCCATGAATGGAGGATTTATACAGATACAAAACGTACTGCGGATGAATATATTTCAATTTTATCAACGTTTTTTCGCGACGCACATATTCCCTTTTCCTCTATACAATCCTCTATTATAAGTACTGTCGTTCCCTTGCTTTTGGGGACTTTTGTGCGTGTTGTGGAGCAGTTGACGGGAAAAAAGCCTTTAATTCTTAACTCGTCGGTTTATAATAAACTTTCAATAACAATTCCAGAAACAGCTATCCACGAAATTGGCACGGATCTCGTTTGCAATGCCGTGGAAGCGTTCGCTCGTTATAAATCAGCCTGTATTGTTGTCGATTTTGGCACAGCACTCACTTTTACTACCATAAATGATACAGGAAATCTTGAGGGCGTTGCGATTGCTCCTGGTTTAGGGACGGCAATTCAGGCCTTGTTTCAGAATGCTGCTCAGCTCCCCTCAGTTCCGCTTGAGCCACCGCCAAGTCCCATAGGCACGAACACTATGC
>JBOFSR010000061.1:0-2795 GCA_051651645.1 Treponemataceae bacterium
TACGCTTATAGTAGTATAAGGATTGTACTTATAGCACTATAAGGGGTACGCTTATAGTACTAGTAAAGTAAGCACGTCCATACTAGTAATGGTGAGACCCTTCACCTAGTAAAGGTGAGACATGCCACCCTAGTAATGGCGAGACCCTTCACCCAGTAAAGGCGAGACCTCTACCCTAGTAATGGGGGATGTCCAAGATAGTACTACCTCTGGCGGGGTGTTAGATATACTTCAGCCTTGTAATACGCAAAAAGCCTCTTTTCTTGCAAGCATCATTATATCATGATCACGAACTGGGTCTGCAATATTCATTGTCAAATAGCCAGATTGTTGTTTACCAAGCACTTCACCAGGGCCTCTTAAAATTAAATCTTGCTCAGCAATATAAAATCCATCCGTTGATTCATACAACACTTTCAAACGAGATTTTCCGCTTTCTGTAAGTTTTTGATTATAAATTAAAAAACAATGTGATTGTAAGTGCGAGCGTCCAACGCGCCCTCGCAACTGATGCAAAGCGGCAAGCCCAAATCGTTCAGCATGCTCAATCACCATACACGTTGCATTCGGCACATCAACTCCAACTTCCACAACACTCGTTGCAACAAGAATTTGTATCTTATTTGCATTAAAATCACTCATTATTTGACTTTGCTCTTTATCATCAATTTTTGAATGAATAAGACCTAGCCTACACTGAGGAAAAATATTTTTTTGCAAATGCTCAAACATTGCCTGAGCTGACTTGAGCGTATCAGTAACGTCTTGCTCGTCCCCACCCTCAATGAGCGGATACACAAAATAAGCCTGATGCTCTGCTTTAATCTCACTTGCAACACGCTCGTAAACATTTTCTTCGTTGCCCATCTGTGTAAGATGCGTTTTAATTGCAAGCCTGCCTTGTGGCATTGTCTTTATAATCGAGACATCCATATCGCCAAACACTGTAAGAGCAAGGCTTTGTGGAATCGGTGTTGCACTCATCATTAACAAATGAGGTAGCTGTGTTTTACCTTTTTTAACAATCTTTCCCTTTTCAAGAAGAGCATTTCTCTGCACAACACCAAAACGGTGCTGCTCATCAATTATTGCAAGTCTCAAATTCTTATACACAAGAGACGAGGAAAACAAGGCATGGGTACCAATAATAATATTGATTTGCCCATCCTTCAAAGCACGCAATAGCGGCACTCGCCCTGCAGTTTTCACATTACCCGTTAAAAAAGCAAGATTTACAAAAGTATCCTTGAGCATTTTTGCAGCATTTTCTGCATGTTGTCGAGCAAGCAACTCAGTTGGAGCAAGAATAGCACACTGTCCACCGTCATCAACCACCTTAAGGCAAGCAAAATACGCAACAAGCGTTTTTCCAGAGCCAACATCACCTTGCAAAAGTCGAGACATTGCATAGCAAAAGGAAGAATTATTACCGTCAAAGAGTTGAGATTTATCAATATCTTGATTAATTTCAACAATTGTAATCATTTGATCGTGCGTAAGCTCAAAAGGAAGGCTAGAAAATAAAAGTCTTTGTGATTTACTCAAATGAGCACAAAAGTCATCCTGAGAAAAAAAATTGTTATTATCGGTTGCTAAGTTTTCTTTCACACCCGCATGAATATTTTGCTCAAGTGTATTATTATCTGGCAACGTTCCCTTGTGCATAATATAACGCTTAGCAAGAGCAAGCTGAAAATGAAAAAGCTCCTCAAAAATCAAGGTTTTACGTGCTTCAATCAAATCATTTTCCGTTTTTGGCTGATGAATAAACTGTAACGCCGCATCCTTATGCAAAAGCCCATACTTTTCTATCACTGTTTTTGGTAGCTCATCCTCAATTCCCTTAGCATACTCTTTGAGCGTTCTGGCAATAGTTTTTCGTATGACAGCCTGAGAAAGCCCTGCCGTCGAAGGATAAATCGGAAAAATACCCGACCCTGGAATATAATGATTTTGACTATTTTGTACATATAAAAGCGGATCAAGAGTTCCTGTTTGGCTAACTAACTGTGTATCAAAGGCAGTTGACTGAATATTTCCATATTTGAGTGTAAAAGAACCTGTGACGCTTAAAAGGCTACCAACGGGCAAAGATTTTTCTAAAAAAGGACGATTAAAGCAAATCAGCTGAGCATTCTCTGTTGTATCGGTGATAATTATTTTAAGCGTTTTCATTCGCCCATAACCAAACCATTGATGATCAATTACTTGAGCAAGGGTATGAACTTTTTTGTGATCTGCATATTGTGATAAAGGAATAATCTTTGTTCGATTCTCCCATGTACGAGGAAAAAAAGATAAAAGGTCGCACACAGAAAAAATTCCAAGATTTGCAAATAACCGTGCTGTTGCATCTCCCACCCCTTTAATTGAGCTAACTGGGGCTTGAATATCACATAAACGCATGAGATAAAATAGTAAGTTTACTACGCTTTGTCAATATACTGCAGTCTATAGAAGAAGAATGCACAAACTGATTTAGGCTAAGCCATAGCCGTAATTTTCAACAATAAAATCAATGTCTTTGTCGCCACGGCCTGAGAGGTTGACCAAAATTGATTGCGTTGGATTTTCTTTTGCATAGTTGAGGGCAAAAGCGAGTGCATGAGAGCTTTCTAAGGCGGGAATTATTCCCTCTTTACGGCTTAAGGTGTAAAATGCCTCAAGGCACTGCGTATCACTAACACTTGTATAAGTAACTCGTCCAGTATCTTTTAGCATGCAATGTTCAGGGCCGCTTCCGGGATAATCTAAACCAGAAGCAATTGAGTAAACGGGCAAGGGATCACCTTTTT
>JBOFSR010000062.1:0-11974 GCA_051651645.1 Treponemataceae bacterium
ATTATTAAAATTCCCGTTCCCTGTGAGGAAGCATGCCCTGTTGATGCGATCACAAAAGACGAGCATGGAAAAGAGCAAATTGACTACCAAAAATGTATTTTTTGCGGCAACTGTATGAGAGAATGTCCTTTTGGTGCAATGATGGATAAAAGCCAGCTAGTCGATGTTATACGCCACATTATGGAAGGAAAAAAAGTTGTCGCAATGTACGCCCCCGCTATTGCATCGCAATTTCGCTCAGCCCACGGACAGCTTGAGGCGGCCTTGCAAAAATCAGGATTTCAGCACGTTTTTGAAGTTGCCCTCGGTGCCGATATTACTGCAGATAAAGAAGCTCACGAGTTTGAGCACAGAATGGCTCACGGACAAAAACTGATGACAACATCATGCTGCCCAGCGTATGTGCGGGCAATTCGCATTCATGCAAAAGAATTAAATCCTTGCGTGTCAGATACAAGAAGCCCAATGCACTATACCGCAGAGCTCGTCAAAAAAGAGCATCCAGAATGCATTTCGGTTTTTATTGGCCCCTGTCTTGCAAAACGAAAAGAAGGCATGGAGGATGACTATGTAGACTACGTTCTTTCTGCAGAAGAGGTAGCGGCCTTATTTATAGCACAAGAAATTACCGTTACACAAGAAAATAACATGCCAACAAAAGTATCGCCAAGTGCAAGCGGAAGAAACTTTGCAAGTTCAGGTGGCGTCGCACAGGCCGTTCGTCTTCGCCTAAAAAATCCAGAAAAACTAAAACTTGCCGTCATTGATGGACTTGATAAAGCAGGAATGAAGCAGCTTTGTGATTATGGCAAAACTCTTGCAAGCGAAAATTCCGTACCTGAAAACTTTCCAAATCTTGTTGAAGTTATGGCGTGTAAAGGCGGCTGTATTGCAGGACCTTCTGTTATCGAAAATCAAAAAATAGCAGAGACGCAACTAAAAAAATACGTCGAAGCAGCTAGTAAATAAATTTTGTTTTTAGGAGTATTTCTACTTGACACATTTTAATAGTAGTAATAGCACTACCTCTTGTTTTTTTCTTTAATTTATTATAAAATAAGGAAATTTAAATAGTTTTTGAGAGGACAATGATTTATCGAGATACAAGAGATGACTCAGTTCAAGTGTCATTTAAAACAGCTGTTTTAGAAGGAATGAATTCCGAAACAGGCGGACTTTATATTCCCTCATTTATACCAAAACTTAGCCCTCAGTTTTTAACAAAATATCCGTCTCACTCGTTTAGAGAGATTGCCTATGAAATGGCAAAAAAAATCATAGAGGACGAGATTCCAAACCCCGATTTACTATCAATTATAATTGACTCTTTTCCGTTTAATGCACAGATAGCTCCTTTAGACACAACAACGTATATACTAGAACTCTTTCATGGCCCGACCTGTGCCTTCAAAGATTTCGGAGCCAGATTTATGGCTCGCTGCATGGCATATTTTAACAAAAATGAAAATAAAAAAATCCATATTTTAGTGGCAACCTCTGGCGATACTGGCAGTGCTGTTGGAAGTGCCTTTCACAACATGCAGGGAATTGATGTTACAATTTTATATCCAAAAGGAAAAATTAGCCACTTACAAGAAAAGCAACTTTCTACATTTACAGGTAATATTCACGCCTTAGCAATTGATGGCACTTTTGATGACTGTCAAAGATTAGTAAAACAGGCTTTTACCGACAAAATGCTTCGAAGTAAAATAAAGCTTTCTTCCGCAAATTCAATTAATATTGCACGACTAATTCCGCAAAGCTTTTACTACATGTATGCATCTTTGATTGTTTTTCATCGCTCATCGCTTGATAGCAATATAGAAAATCCGCTAATTTTGATGACAGTGCCTTCTGGAAATTTTGGAAACCTAACCTCTGGACTAATGGCCTACGAAATGGGAGCACCTATTTCGGGTTTTATTGCCGCCACTAATTCTAATCACACCATTCCTGATTGGCTTGCAACGGGACAATACAAACCCCGTGCATCAGTCTCCACACTTTCAAATGCAATGGATGTAGGGGATCCTAGTAACTTTGAGCGCTTGCAATACATGTATAGTCATGAAAAATTGAAAAAACTACTAGCAACATACTGGGCGAATGATGAAATGACCATCAATGCAATAAGAAATTGCCATACTCGTACCGGCTATATTATTGATCCTCATGGAGCTGTGGGCTGGCAAGCGTGGAATGATATACGAAAAAATGCAATGACGACCTTGCTACAAGGCGAAAAAACAAATTTTAATGAACCTGGGCTTACGCCAAGCATTCCTGTTTGGGCCGAATGCATTAAAGAAAAAAAAGCTGTAAATATTATCTTAGAAACTGCTCATCCTGCAAAATTTGGAGCAACAGTAAAGGAAGCAATTGGGCGAGACCCCGTTGTTCCAGATAGAATGCGAAAAGTTCTTTTAATGCCAGATAAGTCTATTTCAATGAGTGCAAACTATGATGACTTAAAACAATGGCTATTAGATAATTTTTCATAAGAGCTAATCTCGATTAAAATACATTAACAAAAATTAACTCGTTTATCACTCAAAGTGAAAATTTATAAAGCACATAGTTTTTTTGAGTATTTAGAATTTAAACAATATTCAAAAAACTATGATAAAGTAAAATCTCTATTATTTATATTCTGAAATTTTTTCAATTATCTCACGATTATTTTCAAGAATATCAATAAAACAATCTATTACAGCAGTATCAAACTGCTCATCACGCACTCGCTCTATTCTTTCAAGAGCTTCCTCAAAAGTAATTTTTTTATGATATTCACGATTTGATGTCATTGCGTCAAAAGCATCTGCAAGAGCCATAATTTTTGCTCCAAGAGGAATTTCACTTCCTTTAAGCCCCCGTGGATAACCTCTTCCATTTACGTACTCATGATGACACTCAACTATCGGAATAACTTCCTTAAAGATTGAAATTCCAGAAAGAATTTCACCACCCCGAGTTGGATGAATTTTTATCTTTTCATATTCATCATCGGTCAAGCGAGATGGCTTCAAAAGGATTTCATCGCTTACAGCAATTTTTCCAATATCATGGAAAATTCCCCCTACTCGCACATTCTCAATCTCATCTTCTGATAAATCCATTTTCTTTGCAATTTCGACGGCATAACACGCAACTCGCTCAGAATGGCCACAGGTATACCTGTCTTTAGCATCAACAGCTAACCGCAAAGCTTCAATTACCTCAAGATAACTTTTATTCAAGGCATCGTTTGTTCTCATCAACTCTTCAGATTGTCGATCCAAAATTCCATGTAACATAGCATTATTAATAACTGATGACGCTTGTCGAGTAAATATTTTCAAAACATTAAAAACATTATACTCCATATCTTTTATTTCAACAAAAATAATTCCTATAACATTGCAATTAAAACCGATTAATGGAAAAACTACACCATCCTCAAGTATAACAATTTCTAAAGTACTTTTTGCTTCAACAATTTTTTTCTTTAATTCAAGAGAAATTATTTTATAAAATTCCTTTTGAGAAATATTATATTTTCCCGCACCGCGATAAATAAGATCGCTGTCCTTTGTTCCGTGTAAAAAGGAAACCTGAATAAATCCGTCCGTAGCATCAGAAAGCTCTAATAAATGATTTAACGCGATTTCAATAAGATTTTCAGGGCGCTGAAACTGATACAAAAGAGAAAACTTATCTATAAAGCCATCAATTGTTTTTCGTATGTTATCAACTTTTTCTGTAAGCTTAATATTTTTACTAAGGCTATCAATCAACGAAAGAAATGTCCATAAATCAGAAGACTTATTATAAAACGCATGAATAAAGGTTGATTCAAGCTCAGTTGTTGCCGCCGTATCCGCTATATCATCTTGCAGCAAGATAACTATTTGTCCAACATATACATCTTTAACGCGAACAATAAAATCCTCAGTGGTAAAGCCTTCTAAATCCGCCGAGAAAATAAGCATATCATGTGTTTTGGTTTGTAAGGCTTCTAATGCATAAAGTGGGTCAATAGTGCCTACTGCATCATAACCAAATTCACATAAAAAATTACAATAGTCTTGAACACTCTCAACATTATTGTCTAATAAAAAAATACGGGTATTTTTTTTATTATGTATACGCTGTTGCATAAGCACATTTTCAAGAATTTCTTTGCTTTCATCCATAGGACTACACCTCTGCTATTACCTTTAAGTCGTAAAAACTATACCATATTTTTAAGCAAAAATCAATAAAAAAAAACATTTTTAATTAAATCTCCGTAAAAAAGTTTTTGTTCTCTCATTTTGCGGATTATTTATCACATCAGTTGCTATACCCTGCTCAACAATAACACCCTCATCCATAAAAATAACCCTATCAGCAAGTTCTCGAGCAAAAGCCATCTCATGGGTTACCACAACCATTGTCATTTTTTCATTTGCAAGGGATCGAATCACTTTAAGGATTTCACCTGTCAACTCTGGATCCAAAGCAGAAGTTGGCTCATCAAAAAATAAAATTTCAGGATTTAAAGCCAAAGCACGAGCGATTGAAACACGTTGCTGCTGCCCACCAGAAAGCTCAAAAGGATAAGAATGAGCTTTTTCACGCAAACCCATTTTATCAAGCAATTGCAAAGCTGTACTTTCTGCATCCTGATTATTTTTATTCAAAACTATTTTTTGAGCCTCAACAATATTACGCAAAACGGAAAAGTGTGGAAACAAATTAAAATTTTGAAACACCAAACCAACTTTTAAGCCAATTTTCCTTTGATTGTTTTTATCAGTATACAGAGTTTTGCCATTAACGGTAGATACAAGCTTTTGTCCACAAATCGATATTGAGCCAGAAGTAACAGTTTCAAGCTGTGTTATGCATCGCAATAATGTTGATTTTCCCGAACCAGAAGGGCCAATAATTCCTAAAACTTCACCCTTATTGACAGAAAAAGAAATTTTTTTAATAACATTAAGATTTCCAAATTTTTTTTCTAAGTTTTCAACATTAATAATTTGCATACAGTCCCATAAAATCCATTTATCTATAATAATTAAGGCGTTTTTCAATGCGAGTAAAAATCGCAGTTACGATCCAATTCATGCAAAAATAAAAAATTCCTGCAATTATAATTGGCGTTGTTGAAAACTGTCGACTTGCCGCATTTTGTGCAATGCGAAAAAGTTCTTGAACACCAATAACCTGCGTCAAAGCGGTGTCTTTTACCAGTGTTATAAATTCATTGCTAAGAGCTGGAAGAATATTTTTTATTACTTGCGGTAAAATAATTTTAAAAAAAGTTTGCGATTTAGTAAAACCTAAAACTTTTGCCGCCTCATATTGTCCTTTTGGGATTGCCTGAATTCCACCGCGATAAATTTCTGCAAAATAGGCAGCATAATTAATTGACAGGGCAATAATTGCTGCAGTAAATCGATCGTAGTTAAGAAATTGAAAAAGATGCCCTGGGGCAAAATATACAAAAATTAATTGTAAAATCAGTGGCGTTCCACGAATGATAAGAAGTAAGAATTTAGCAGGTTTATTGAGAAAGTAATGTTTTGACATGCGGGCGTTGCAGAGCAACAAGCCCAAAGGTAGTGAAAAAAAGCACGTCAAACAAAAGATTTTGACAGATACCCACGCACCTTCTAACATCAATAAAATCAACGTCTCCATCAAAACTCCCTTATACAATTCATCTGCTACAAATTAATTGCATCAACAAATAATTACCTGATTGTTGATATATTTTTTTCAAACCACTTGGTTGAAATCTTTTCAATAGTGCCATCTGCAGCCATTGCTTGAAGAGTTTGTTGTACCGCATCACGCAGTTCCTCATCCTTTTTTCTAAATCCAATGCCAAAGGCTTCTGAGCTCAAAGAACCTTCAAGAATAATAAAATCCTTTTTGGCTTGCTTAATATTGTACCGAGCAACAACTTCGTCAATCAAAATAGCATCAACGCCGTTTCGATCTAAATCCATAAAAGCGGTCAAATAATCCTTAAACTCAACAACTTCTTTTAGACTTTTTTTAAACTGAGGCTTTGTTTCAAGTGCATCAGAAGAGCTAGAGCCCGCTTGCAATGCAAGGCGTTTTCCTTTTAGATCCTCAAGCGTTTTATACGGAGAACCATTTTTTACAAGAATGACTTGTGCATTATTTAAATACGGAATTGTATAATTTATTACTTTTTTTCGCTCATCGGTGATTGTAAAACCATTCCAAATACAATCAATTTTTTTTGTATTGAGCTCCTGCTCTTTTGCAGCCCAATCAATTGGTTGAAGCTTCAATGTAAGCCCAAGCCGTTTCGTAACTTCGACAGCAAGATCTATATCATAGCCAACAATTTCATTCGCTGCGTTACGAAAACCAAGCGGAGGAAAAGAATCATCCAAACCAAGCACAAAGACGCCTTTAGCCTTAATTTCTGCAAGAGAATTGTCCTCGTTATCACTTACGCCAAACGCAAACAGTGCCGTTGTGAGCAAAAAGTATATTACGGTAAAAATGGTAAATCTAATTTTCATGATCGCCTCCAAAACTGATTTTCTATTTTACATAAAAAAAAATAAAACGTAAAGTCTTATAAATGTAAAAAAGTAATTATCTTTCACATTTACCACAACTCTACGTTTTACGTAACAATTTTAGCACTATTTTATCAATACAAAATTATTTCAAATAGCCAAGATGCTTACTTTGTTTGCTAATCATTCGGTCAACCATGTCTTCAATTTTTGTAGCTTGATGAACGACAGGATTTGCAAGCATTGCTTGAATAACAAAAGATTTTTTCTTGTTGATCACCGCTTCTGCAGTCAAATCATACACTCCGCTATAAGAGCGAAGCAAAGCAAGATATCCTTTTGGTAAAGACGGCATTTTAATTCCTGTGATGCCATTTTTGTTAATCATTGCAGGACACTCAACCGCTACCCAAGAAGGAAGATCTTCAATAATTCCATCATTAAGGACGTTGACCGCAGCTTCTTCAAAGTTTGCATCGCCTAAGATTCCATCAATAATAGGAATGACGCGCTCTGAAGTTTCCATTTTGATTTCTGGAATATTTTCTTGAGAAAGCATGATTTTATACAAGTCATAAAAATCCACAATTCCCCTGTGGTCAGCAATATCCCACGCCCAACCCAAATACTCGCCAAAATGGCTATCAACAGTAATAGGAAGCAGATGATAATTTTCAAGAATGAATTTATTTATATGCTTGTCTGCCCAAAGATATTTTCCCTTAATTTGTTCCGAGCTTTTGTGATATTTTTCCGTGTCGCTCACCTTGCCCGTTTTTTGCACTTCCTCAAGCATATCGCTATAGCCTGCGTCATGAAGGAAAAAGTCTGGAGCTTTTTTAAGAACTTCAGGATAAAGATCTTTGCCCGTTTTTTTCTCTTTGAGTTCAAGCATACAGCTAAAATGATTAAGTCCTGCTGCACGGTAAGATAAATCTTCTAATTTCATATTAAGCATAGGAGGAAGCCAGCGGTTAAGCCAACCAATTTCATGGCACATTCCAATAAATTTTGCTTGTGGATATGCACGTTTAACCGTCGTACAAATCGCGGTCATCGGATTTGAATAATTGAAAATATACGCCTCAGGGCAAATTTCCATCGCATCTTTTACAATGTCCAAAATGACGGGAGTAATTCTCAGTGCATGAAAAACGCCACCAGGACCGCCATTTTCTCCATACACTTGATGAACGCCGTATTGTTGCGGAATCTTCCAATCTTCTTCCCACAGTTTAAATCGATCGCCAATCTCAATAGATGAAATAATAAAATTAGCACCTTTGAACGCAGCTTTTCTGTCAGTTGTTGCATTAACCGTAAAGGTAAGTTTATGCTGATCAATAAAACTTTGAGCTTTTTGACGCACATGTTCAACACTCTGAGCATTTATATCCAAAAGCGTGATTTCACAGCCCGTTAGCATTTTTGAACAAAAGATATCTCCAATTGTTCCCAATCCAAATTGTGCACTTCCTGCACCAACTAAAACGACTTTCATTACATCCTCCTAAAAAGTCAGCACTAGCTTTAGTAGCTTTTATTTGTTTTTTGCCATGTTCGAAATGGCATTTTTCATATCGCTGGTAAATTGATCAATGTTATCTGAATTTTGTCCAAATAAATCATACACGGGAGCTATAAAATTTAATATTGAGCCTTCAGGGAGCATTGAAAAACGAAATCCATATTTTTCCGCTTGAGCATTTGCTTGCATAATTGCACGGCTTAACTGCCCTTCTGGAACAAGAGTTACCGATTTGAAAGCAGGAATCATCCCAGCTTTTTTTACCATATATTCATGTCCCTCTGGAGTAGAAGCCATTGCCCGAAGAAACTCTTTTGCTTGCTCAGCCCTAGGACTTTTTTTATTCACGGCATAAAAACTTGGTGCAAAAACATGAAGCCCTGTCATAGGACGATCTAAAAAAGCAAGCGGTGCATAACGAATTTCAAAATCAATACCAAGCTGAGTTAAATTTGGATCAACCCAATTTCCTTGATGCAAGAAAGCCGTCTTTCCTTGAGCAAAAGAGGCAATTTGATCATCGTAACTACCATACTGAAGAATATTTTGATCAGCATTTTTAAACAAAAGTTGTAAGAATTGTGCATATTGATAAAATTGCTCTTCATCAAGCTCGCCATTAAGGGCTTTTTCTATAAGCGAAACATCATCATACGGAAGCCCGCCAGAAAAATACGTTGCAAAATTATGCTGGGCGGCATCCCACCACATTCCACCACCAATTGATGTTCCTATCGCAACGACAGCATTAAGACCGAGCTCATCTTTCATAGCATTAATTTTTTCAAAGGCAGTGACATAGCCTTGTCGAGTAATAAGCGTTGCAGGATCAATTCCCGCTTTTTGCAAAATATCTACATTATATGCAAGCCCAATTCCTTCGATTGAGACAGGAAATCCATAGACCTTGCCATCTTGCTTAAAGGCCAAATCTGTATCTTTTACCCAAGACTCATCACTTAGGTCACTTAGGTAATCTTTCCAAAGAAGGTATTCGCCAATACCACCAAAAGTAAAAATATCAGGCATTTGATCTGCCTGTGACTTTGCCTTAAGCGTTCCACCGTAATCGCCACCGCCTCCCAACGTTTCAACACGAACTTCAGTTCCTGTTCGCTGTGTATAATCGGCAGCATACGCATCAAGTGCATCTTTTATTTCAACCTTGACTTGAAAAATTTGTACGGAATCACTGCTCTTATTGGAGCATCCAAACAGTACTAACACACAAGCAAAAAATGTAAGTATTTTTTTCATTTATTCTCTCTTTTAATTAAATTAATTTTATTTCATTCGAGGCAGTTCTGCGACTGCCTTTTTCATATCATCAATAAATTGATCAATATTATCTGGATTTTGAGCAAAAAGGTCATAGATAGGACCAAAAACATTTTGTCCAGCTCCATCAGGAAGCATGCCAAAAAATACACCATAATTGCCACCGCGTGAATTTGCTTGCATTAAGGATCTACTTAACTGTCCTTTTGGCTGAAGCGTTACCGATTTGAAAGCAGGAATCATTCCCGCCTTATTAACCATATAATCATGCCCTTGTGAGCTTGTTGCAATTGAGGTTAAAAAATCTTTTGCGGCTTGCGCATTTGGACTGTTTTTATTAACGCAATACCAGCTTGGGGCAAAAAGAAACAAGCCTTTCTCTTCAGTATCAAGGAAGGCATGCGGAGCATAACCGACAGAAAATTGCACGCCTAATTGTGCAAGATTGGGATCAACCCAGTTTCCTTGATGTAAAAAAGCTGTTTTGCCTTGGGCAAAAGCTCCAACTTGATCATCATAACTGCCATTTTTCAAAATATTTTGATCAGAATAGCGATATAAAAGCTGTAAGTATTGTGCGTACTGCATAAATCGTTGATCATCTAATTGACCTGCAAGGGCTTTTTCAATAACGGATGTATCGTTAAAATCAAGTCCTCCACCCCAATAAACGGCAAGATTATGCTGAGCTGCAACCCACCACATATTTCCTGCAACCGAAGCTGCCATAGAAACAGCTGCATTGATTCCAAGCTCTGCCTTCATGCTATCAATTTTTTCAAAAGCAGCCTCATACGCTTGTCTCGTTGTAAGACTTGCAGGATCTACGCCCGCTTGCAAAAGAATATCCTCATTATACGCCAAACCGTAACCTTCAATAGCAACAGGAAACCCGTAAACTGATCCATCTTTTGTAAAAGCTAAATCAGTGTCATTTACCCAATCTTCATCGCTCAAGTCAGCCATGTAATCTTTCCACAAATTATACCCACCGTCACCTTCAATTACAAAAATATCGGGCATTTGATCTGCCTGAGCCTTTGCTTTAAGCGTTCCACCGTAATCGCCACCGCCTCCCAACGTTTCAACACGAACTTCGGTGCCTGTTCGCTGTGAATAATCGGCAGCATACGCATCAAGAGCGTCTTTTATTTCAACCTTCAAGTGAAATAAATTTACGCCCTCAAAAGCAGGCTTGCTCGCACCACAACTCATAAGTACGACCATAACAAAAAGACAAAGTCCCATGCTATTTTTTTTCATTCTCAACTCCTACATATGTGATAAAATTTATTTGATTGATCCGTCAACCATACCCTTGATAATATACCGCTGTGCAAAGAGATACAGCACAATCAGCGGAAGCATTGCAATGAGCGTCGATGTCAAAATCAAATCCCACTGTTTTAAATACGCACCTGCAAAAGAGGCGACAGCAATAGGAATTGTTTGCACAACACCATTCGAGCCAAGAATCAGCAGCGGCAAAAGATAATCATTCCAAATCCAAATGCCATTCAAAATCAATACCGTTACAAAAATTGGCTGTAAAAGAGGAAAAACGATGATAAAAAATGTTCGAATCTTTCCGCAACCGTCAATCGTTGCAGATTCTTCCAACTCAAGAGGAATATTTTTTATAAAACCATGAAAAATAAAAATCGATAAAGAGGAGCCAAATCCCAAATACGCAAACACAATACCAGGAATTGAGCCCAAAAGCCGAAAGCCAATCACTCCACTTAAAACACGCAACCACTTTACTAACGGATACATAATTACTTGAAACGGAATGACCATAGAAGCAACAAAGATTAAAAATAAAATATTTGACCAGCGAGTATTATTTCGCACTAAAACCCACGCACACATCGAAGAAAAAAGCACAATCACTACAAGAGAGCAAAAAGTTATAAGCGTGCTGTCAAGAAAAGCACCCCAATAATCAACCGTAGGATTATTAAAAATGAGCGAAATATTAGTAAAAAGCTGACCCCAGTTTTCAGGAGCGGCAATCGGATTAAAAATGATTTCTTTTGAAGTTTTTGCCGAATTCAAAATAACCATTCCAAAGGGAAACATAAAAAGAAGAAAAAGCACAATAGCGATACATTCAAGCACAATAAGGTGCAAAGATTTTTGGTTTATTTTTTTCATTATAATTCTACCTCTTTACTTTTATTAATTCGCACTTGGATGATAGAAATAATGACAAGCGTTATAAATAGCACAACTGCCTTTGCTTGTGCCTCTGCCATGCGATTTGCCGTTGCAGTATTAAAAATATTCATTGCCAAAAGTTGACTTGCCTTAACGGGCTCATCTAAAAATCGTGTTGCAGGCCCACCATTTGTCAGCGTAAAGTTCATATCAAACTGCTTAAAGGAATTTGTCAGAGTTAAAAAAAGTGAAATCGTAAAAGCATTCGCCATCATAGGAATAAGAATGTGCCACGTCCGCTCAAAAAAAGTTGCCCCATCAACATTTGCAGCCTCAAGTAATGCAGACGGAATACTTTGAATTGACGCTACATAGATAAGCATGATATACCCTGCATACTGCCATGTATTTACCAACGACATAATCCAAATAACAGCCGTCGGAGAGCTTAAAAATGATTTTTGTAAAAAAGGAATAT
>JBOFSR010000063.1:0-19078 GCA_051651645.1 Treponemataceae bacterium
GATTTTCTTGCTCATTGGGGATTGCCAAAACTTGCTCAAAATACAAGATGACTTCGGCAACGTCCGCTTGAATTCCAAAGAAAAGATCTTTGAATCCTGCAAAATCCTCCAAAGAAATTTGAGTTGGCAGTTGACAGAGAATATTTTTTACCACATATAAATGGCAGGCAATTTCCTCACGGGCAACTTCCAAAAGAGAGGCTTCGATTTCTGCCTCACAAAAATGCAAAACATCAAATGCAATTCGCCTAATTTCAGTTGTTTCAGAGACGACAATTTTGAAAATATTCGCAAGTGCCATTTTCTCTAAAATTAAGGCATCAAAATAGATTAATTCGCCATTCGTGTGAATGTGGTTGAGTAAAACATAGATTTTTTTTTGATACTCGCTAAGTTTTTGTTCCATGGCATTGGTCTTAGGAAATTTCATTGAGAATATTAATTAAAGAGTCAATATTTAAATCAATTTTTCGTTCGGGCTTATTTTTCTTAAAAAGAAACTCAAGGTGCGGCGGCGTTTCAGGCTCCTCACCACAAATAAATTTGATTTTCTCCTTTGAATAAACAGGATGAGTTCGTGAAAATAAAACAACGCTGCCAGAATCTTCATCAATAAAATTTTGTCGTTTTTGCATTGCAGAATAAGCAATTGCAGTTTGATCATCCACAAAGATTTTATGCTTCACAAACATATCTTTCATTGCTTGCTCGTAATCCGCAGTCTCAACCTTTGCGGGAAAAATCATACCATTCAACACGGCAGGATTTTCAATAAAAACTTCTTCAAGACGCTCTAAATGCGACGGATCTGCAGGGTCTGCAACAGTCCGTTTCTCCAAAGGCACAATCGCATCAGGAATTGAACATTTTCCATTAAGGCTTGCTACAAGGCGATTTGTTGACTGGGTAATAAAGCCATTTACGGGCAAAGAGAACTTCCAGCTATACAGCCCTGCTGTCAATGTGCCGTAATTTCCTGCTGAAAGGGCATAAAAAATATCCCCAAAAACTTTTTTCTTTAATCGAGTAAAAGCATAAATAAACAAAAAAGCTTGCGAAATCAAGCGAGCAATATTTGCAGAGTTTGCAAGTGTTAATCCGTAACGCTTAACTAAATCATGATTTTTGAAAATCTCGCCTGCAAGTTTATGACAATCATCTTTTGTTCCTGCAACTTCAACAGGAAAGATATTTCCGCCATTCCAAATAAAATCGCTTTCATCAAGGGCACGCATTGTCCCTTCAGGATAGAGCAAAACCGCTTTCAGGCGTTTTTTATCACGGATTGCCTTTGCAATTGAAGCACCTGTTTTACCAGCAGTTACCGCAAGAATAGTTGACTGCTTATCCCCCATCAGTAAAATATGTTCGAGGCATGAAGCCATATACGAAATTCCAAAATCCTTGTAAGAACCCGTTGGCCCATGAAAAAGCTCCAGCAAATACAAATTGTTTGATAATTGTCGCAGCTCAGGATTAAAGGGAAAGGCTTTGGTTGCAATCGCCTCTGAAATGATTGGACTAAACTCATTTTTAATCAGGGCAGAAGTGAGCGCTCCTGCAATTGAGGGAAAACTGGTATTTTCGTCCATGTATAAAATCCATTGCCGCAAATCTTCTTCATAGGCTGGTACATACAGCCCACCATCGCGTGGCAAACAATCCAAAATAGCTTGAGAAAAGCTAACTTTATTATCTTTGTTTCGAGTACTTATAAATTCCACGGCATTCCCTCTTGAATTCATTTTACGAAAAGATAGAAAAAAAAGCAAGATTTTACCAAGAAAATATTGCACCGTAAATATGCCTGTATTGGTTGCAAGTAAGCAATTTTTGTGCTATTGTTAAAAGGATTGATTAATACATTTTACACAAACGTTAATCGTTCATTCCTTAGAAGCCATAGATAAAAAT
This sequence comes from Treponemataceae bacterium, assembly GCA_051651645.1. Taxonomy (GTDB): domain Bacteria; phylum Spirochaetota; class Spirochaetia; order Treponematales; family Treponemataceae; genus JBOFSR01. The sequence continues at coordinate 1,915 of JBOFSR010000063.1, forward strand.
TGCACAGATCGCCTTTTTGTAATTTTTTTGTTGCTCTTAATTAATAATTTGGAATAGTTTGAGGAAAATAATGGCAGATGTATCATTTGAAGATGAGAAAAATACTTTACGCGTTGCAAGTTTATATAAAAAGTTTGGTAAAAAAGAAGCCGTTCGGGGTGTTGATTTTAGCATGCAAACAGGTGAGGTATTAGGTTTGCTCGGCCCCAATGGTGCGGGAAAAACTACTTCTTTTTATATGATAGTTGGATTTTATCAGCCAACACAAGGCGAAGTTTTCTACAATGATATTTGCATTACCCGCTATCCAATGTTCAAAAGGGCACGACTTGGCATTTCTTATCTTCCCCAAGAAGCCTCTGTTTTTAGAAAAATGACGGTTGAACAAAATATTTGGTCAATTCTTGAAACTCGCCGTGATTTAACAAAAAAAGAAAAACGCTACAAGCTTGATAGCCTGATCAATGAATTTGCCATCCATCTTATTAGGAAACAGCCGGCCTACACTCTTTCTGGAGGGGAGCGCCGCCGTACCGAAATTGCCCGCTCTCTTGCAATCGAACCAAAATTTTTATTGCTGGATGAGCCCTTTGCAGGAATTGACCCCATTGCAGTTGCCGATATCAAGGCCATGATTCGCCAGCTTGCCGATAAGGGAATTGGTGTTTTGATTACCGACCATAACGTGCGCGATACGCTTGAAATAACTACAAGGGCGATTATCATTAGCTCTGGTGAAATTGTTGTACAAGGCAGCAAAGATGATATTTTGAATTCGCCTATTGCACGCGATATTTATCTTGGTGAAGAATTTAGCATGTAGTCGAAAACATCCTTACAAAACGCCAATCTTTTGATTTATCAATTATTTGCTAAACAACGATTTTTTTTCTGCCGATAACAAACAAAGAGAACTAGATGAAATCTTTGTTTAAAATTATACCCTTTTCCCCAAAAAATATACTTTTCCTCATTTTTATAATTCAGACAGCCCTGTCTTTTGCACAAGAAACAAAGGCTGAAGACATAACAATCGTAACTATCGAACAAGCAGAAAGAACTCATTCACAAAAAGATAGTGCAACCGATGAATCGATTATAATTTTTTCTGGTGGTGTAAAACTTTCTGTTCAAAAAGATACGACGACAATCAATATTTCTGCACAATCCGTACAATTTAACCGAGAGCGTCAAACATTATATGCTGAGGGAAACATTACCTTTGAGCAAAAGAGAGGTAATGACGAAGGTGAAGTCCTCACAGCGACGACGCTCCTTTTCAACGTGGGAACGCTTGACGGTATTTTTGATGCGAGCCGAATTGTCCAAAAAAAAAGTAATGCACTTAATTTATCAGACGGCTCTGTTATGATTATTTTCTCTGAGCTTTCAGGCAAGGAAGAATCGGGGACGGTTGCATTCAAAAACGCTGATTTAACCTTTTGCGACGTAGAAGATCCGCACTGGAAGATTAAGGCTTCACGGATTTGGCTTTTGCCAGGAAATGAATTTGCTTTCTTTAATGCACTCATTTATGTAGGCCCTGTCCCTGTAGCATATTTGCCGTTTTTTTACTATCCAAAGGATGAGTTAATTTTTAATCCTGTTTTTGGATCTCGTACGCGTGAGGGATGGTTTGTCCAAACAACAACGTACATTGTTGGTAGAAAAGCTCTCCAACAAGCCGATGATGACAAGAGTTTGTATAATTTTATTCAGCCAACTCAGCTGATGGAACAAAAACGTGAGGGGCTTTTGCTCCGTAACCTCAACGATCCTGCAAAAAATATTCCAAAACACACCGTTAAAATCATTGGGGATTACTACACAGGACTGGGTGCGTTAACTGGCGTTGATACAAACTTTAAGTTTGATTCTGGCGTTATAAAAGAGCTTAGTTTCAAGCTGTTTTTGGGATTTAGCCGCAACCTCTATGAAAATTATAATTACAACCCGAACACATTTGCCGCTCGATACATTCCTTACAATCCTGAAACGGGAGAAATGGAATGGAATACGTCAAATCTTTTTGGCCTCAAGCTGCCGTTTCGATATTCGGCTAACTTTAAGGTAAATATCAATCACTCGCTGTTTTCTCTTGCCGTTTCAGTCCCAATTAATTCGGATCCCTATTTTGAGGATGATTTTTTGGATAGATCCGAGTTCATGGACTGGCTAAGCTATGCTACAAATATTGGCTCAACATCTGGTCTAAGTGATGAATCCTCAAACTCAGGATTTATTGTTTCTGAGTTTTCTTGGACGGTTTCAGGTTCGTTATCGCCCAATGTTTCTGCGTTAAATCCGTTTATTACCTCACTAAAAATAACCGATTTGGAATCATCAATTTTATTTCGTTCAAAGGACGACACAACCCTTCCCGATTCACGCAGGCATATTGATCCGTTAAGAAAGTTTTACTTTCCCCATCAAATCACTCCTGCAAAATTTGGGCTGCAAATCGGAGGAACGCTTTTTAGCACAACGAAAAATGCCAAAGAAAAAGCTGCAAAAGAAAATGAAGATCCACCGCCTGTGCTTGAAATTCCAAGCGAGCTTGCTTTCTTAAATGGAGAAGAGGAGCCCTCTGGTCAAACAACAGCGACGCCACCTCGAGCAACTAATAATACTAACGACAAAGGGGTGTATACCGTAGACAATGCAGAATTGTATCCCACAATCAGTTTTTCTGCTCCTTCAACGCAAACAATGCCAAACTCTGAATACTCACTCACCTATGATATAAAGCCGTCTTTCACCTCAACGCTTTTGCATGAAACTTCAACATGGAAAACGGTAAATGATATTAATTGGTCGCAGTTTGAGTCAACGTATTATCGTGTGTATGGAACCGCCGATCTCAACAGCAATCTTTCAATACGTGGCGGGTTTATGAACATATCAAATAAGGTAACCTTTGATGGCAACTACCAAATTCACCCTGAGTTATCCGATAGCTACTATACAACCGATACCTCCAGAAATCAGGTTTTGGAAAGTGACTACAATGCTTTCAAGTTAGACTTAACCAACACGAATGCATTGATGTTTAAGCCCTTTGTTTATACAGAAGCCTTTAAAGACACCTCAGTTTCATGGAATACGGGAGTTCGCTTAATTAGAACAAAATTTACAGGCACAGCTGATAATCCAAAATGGGATTATCAATTGCCCGCATGGGATGAGCGATCATTTTCTGACCATAATGTATCGGTAGACCTTGTATCTCGCCAGTCAAGTTCTTTTTACCAAGGGCTTACGGTACAATCTGACTTACCTCCTCTGGTAGAAAAATACACTGGGCGATTACGCTTTGGCTTTCCCTATACAGAGCTTTCAATTGATACAGGCGTAGAAAGAGTGAGTGCCGAAGATGCTTCATGGAAAAAAAATCCGCTTAACCAAACAGCCAGCTTTTCAAAACAACTGTGGAACAGCACCTTAAAATTAAGCCAGTCATTCAAGTATGAGCTTGAAGAAGATTATTTTGACAGCTTTTCTGTATCAGCAGAATACGCAGGTTTTAGTCTTGCCTACAGAATGCTCTACACATACGATTATACCTATGAGGCAGGCTGGGTTGCTTCCACCGATAGAATGTTTATTCCCTACTCATTTTCAGTTCGTTATGCAAGCGGAAACTACGACTTTAAGTGGGGCACAGACAAAGTTCAATTTGGTATATCGCTGAGTACGGAAGTTACCGCGGATTTAGTTCGCCCAACAAACACAAGTTTTTCCTTTTCCCCCAGTATTTCTTTAAAAATAAAAAATGCCTTAGAGCTTTCTTTTTCTGCAACATCAGAGAATAAAGTTATTTATAGATATTTTCAAAAATGGGGAAATAGCAGTTTGCAAATTCCTGGAGAAACGAATATGTTTGTAGATCTTTGGAATTCATTTGCTTTTTGGGACGAAAATTTACGTCGCTCTTCAGGCTTCAAAATCAAAAGCTTTACGCTCAAAGCAACGCATGATTTACACGACTGGTCATTTTCTGCCGAAGTAAAAATGTCCCCTCGCCTTTTGTATAACTCAGACAGAAAACCGTACTACGACTTTAGCCCCTACTGGTCGATATCCATAATATGGAAGCCATTTAGCAGCCTAAAAACAACAATTGTTGATGACTATGGTACGGTAAAGCTTAATCCACAAGAATAGAAAAAATGATTGCTGAAAGCGATTTTACCAAGCGATCACTTTGCTGTGCAAAACCAAAAAGTGCAAAAAAAAGGACTGATAAAATCAGTCCACACATCTCCTAGGGGAATTGAACCCCTGTTGCCGGGATGAAAACCCGGTGTCCTAACCACTAGACGAAGGAGACATATAATGCGTGTTCAATAATAATATGTTAAAAAAAAAATGTCAAGTAAATTTTATTTTTTTAGAGATTTTTCTTTTCAATTTCTGTAATCATATCGAGGCGTTTTTGATGCCTATCACCCTGAAATACGCCTGCAAGCCACGTGTCAACAATCATAAGTGCAAGCCCAGAACCAATAACGCGTGATCCGAGTGCAAGTATATTACTGTCATTATGTTGTCGTGATAACAATGCGGTATACGGCTCTGTGCAGGCAACCGCTCTAATTCCATGAATTTTATTTGCACTCAAAGAAATGCCAACACCTGTTCCACAAATCAAAATCCCCCGATCGCATTGCTTTGATACAACGGCTCGAGCAACTTTTTCCCCATACACAGGATAATCAACAGAATCCTCCGTGTTTGTACCAAAATCTTCAAAATCGACATGGCACTCTTTTAAATGAGAAATTATTTTGAGCTTTAACTCATACCCTGCATGATCACACCCAATTGCTATTTTCATACTATCCTTTTATTCTAAGCTTGAATACAACGTAACCTTTGTAGAGTAAATCATGTTTTTAGATTTGTCAAGAATTATAAATTCGCCTGACAAAATTTTGCAAATCTTTTTCATTGTCAAAGTAGCCGTTGTCGGTTATAATTGAGAAGTGAGTGCATTAACACAATTTCAAATTAAAACAGGGCGTCGTATTTACGATTTTTTTAGTGCCACAAACTCATTTTCATTTGCGCTAATTACAGGAAATATCCTTACGCTTTATGCCTTGTATTTAGGCGCAAGCTCTGCAACAATTGGCTTAATTACCGCGTTTAGCTCATTGTCTTTTTTTGCTATTCCGATTGGAAAGTTTTTTTGCAAAAAAACATCGATGATGACTGTTTATGCCCATGCATGGCTAATACGGAGTTTTGCTCTGTGCTTGATGATTCCCATTCCCTTTTTGGTAAAATCTGGCAATCCGCATCAAGGACTTTTCCTCATCATTCTTAGCGTAATGCTTTTCAATTTTTTGCGTGGAATTGGCTTAGTTGCTAACAATCCAGTTTTACATGATTTAGCACCAGGAAAAGATCGTGGCAGTTATTTAGTTAAGCTTTCATTAATAAATAATGCCTTTGCACTTTTAGCAAATCTTTTAATAACGATTTTGCTTTTACGACTACCATCAGGGATTGCATTTAATATTGGTGCTATCGGCGGAATTATTTTTGGCTTTTTGTCGGCTTTTTCTCTGTACAAAATGCCTCGTCCTAAAAACGAAGAAACACAAGAAAATGCACAAGAGAGCAGTTTTCTAAAAAATTTTTCAATCGCAATAAAAGATCGCAATTTTAGATTTTTTGTTGCAGCCTTCTCAATTATTGGATTTGGCGTTGGAATGGCACGCCCGTTTATAATCGTCTATTGTCGCGAAGTTTACCACCTCAATGACGGAATGATTTCAATTGTCTCTTTTTTTTCCGTACTGGGAGCCTTGCTTATGGGCTATGTAACCCGCGTTTTTATTGACCGCATTGGTGCAAAGCCGATGTATTTATTTTTTTCAATTTTAAGCCTGCTGAGTTTAATTCCTGCAATCATTGCACCAACTTTTTCAATCAATTTTTTTCTTCCCGTTTTTTTGTGTATCATTGCACTTTTAACAAATTGTGGTTTTACTGGCGAAGAAAACGCCGCACAAACATATTTTTTTACAATTGTTCCCCCACAAGCCTTATTTGACTTAAGCATTGTTTACTATTTTATTCTTGGAGCAACAGGAGCAATCGGATCCCTTTTTGGAGGAGTTATTTTGGACTCGCTTACACAATCCGATTTTTCAGCCGTTACGTCATTTCGCCTTTTTTTTTCAATTCAAGCAGTTTTAATCGGGATTGGGCTTTACATTATTTTGCAGCTTAAAACGATGGGCGGATACGCTCTGAGGGATGCTTTACCCTTATTTTTTTCACCACGAGACATAAAAGCTTTAAATCTTTTATATAAACTTGATCACACCTCTGATGCAGAAGAGCAAGCAAATATTCTTGAAGAGCTAACCGAAACAAATTCTAAAACCGCAAGTGACGATATTTTAGAGCTTTTGGAGTCGCCACAATTTTTTATTCGCTTAAAGGCACTTTCAACATTGGAGACACTCCCATCTCTTACTGATGATATAATTTGCGTTTTACTAACAGAGCTAGAAAAAGGCAGCTACACGACAGCTTTTCAGGCAGCAAAATTACTTGGAAAATTTAAAGTCCGCCAAGCTATTCCCTGCCTACGAACATGTGTACAAAGCGAGGATTATTTTCTTTCTGGAGAATCGATGGTCGCTTTGGCTCAATTAGGCGATCAAAAAGGCCAGCTTTTGATTTCTGAGGTTGCAGCAGAAACAAACAATCCGCACCTGCTTTTGTGGGCAATCCGTGCTATGCAGATTTACTCAAATCCAACGTCAATTTTGACTTTGCAAAATATTTTACGGCTTGACTTTCAAATTATTGATATTCATGATGAAATAATTCTGGCTTTTGCAAAAATTATGGGAATTCATAAATTGTTTTATAAAATTTACACACGATATATAAAAAATAATCTTCTTGGCGAAGAGCTTTTACAAGATTTTTTTGATGAGCACATGGCTCGGCTTGGACGAAAAAGAACGATGAACTATTGTGATTTCATCAATTTTTACAAAGACATAAACCATAATATGAGCATCAAATTTGTTATCGAAAAAACACGGGCAACGGGGGTAAGCTCTGCCTTGATGTTCAGCAGCATTTTTGACACCGATTTAATACGACTACAATCCTACAGATTTTTTCTTGTTTGTTGGTTTATCGCAATCCAAACAAATCAAAAACTGCTGACTATTTAGGCACAATCTTATTTCTACACAAGGACTTTCATGAAAACTTCAGATTTTTATTTTGACTTACCAAACGGAAGTGAAGTATTTTCTTTTGTGGCAACTATTGGGTAATGTTTTGAGATTGTAAAATAATTTAGCAACGATGATTATAAGTCATCAACTAAGGCAGAAGATTTTGCGTATGCGGTGGATTTTGCTTCAAAAAAGTCTGTTTTGATGAGGTTTGCGTTGCTATATTGACTAATCCATAAGGTTGCTTCAGGCTCCTTATCGTAGCCGTCGTACAGAGGATCAAAACCAAGGCTTGTGCAACGTAAATTCCCTAAATATTTGATGTAGTCACGTATCATTGTTTTGTTTAATCCTACAATCGAATCTCCGATAACATAATTTCCCCACTCGATCTCCATTTCAACGCCTTCTTTAATCATCTCACGGTACATGCTTGTCAACTCATCGGTGAACAGTTCAGGGTTTTCTTTTTTTAGCTCAAGGATGATTGATCGAAAAAGCCATAAATGGGTGTTTTCATCACGATTGATATAGCGAATCTCTTGCACAGAGCCATTCATTTTGCCATTGCGCCCCAAATTGTAAAAAAACATAAAGCCTGAGTAAAAATAAATGCCTTCAAGAATATAGTTTGCAACAAGAGTTTTGACGAGTGTCACCGAGTCTTGCTTTTCTTGAAATTCGTTGTAAAGATCGCCAATAAATCGATTGCGTCGTAAAAGATGATCGTCATTTTTCCAGTGATATAAAATCTCTGTTCGCTCGGCAGGGTTACAAATTGTATCGAGCATATAACCGTAGCTTTGTGAGTGAATTGCTTCTTGGAACGACTGGATTGTTAGGCAAAGATTAACCTCATTTGCCGTAATATACTCGCCAACGAAAGGAAGATTAGCCGTTTGAATGCTGTCTAAAAAAATCAAAAAAGACAAGATTTTATTATAGGCTGTTCGCTCAACCTCGGAGAGTCTGCGATAATCAAGGACATCGCTTTGCAAGTTGATTTCTTCAGGAATCCAAAAATTATTCATGGCTTGACGATACCACTCGCTCATCCATGTGTACTTTATATTATTAAAGTCATTTAAGTTTGTCGTATTTCCACCAATCATCATACGCTTGACAACTTCAATATCGCCGTTTTCATTAAATAAAGCTTTTTTTTGTAGATTATCCATCATGACTCCAAAAAATTATAGTAAAAAGTAAGAAAAAACAAGAAATATTTCTTGGTAATTTGATTTGTATTAATCTGGATCTTCTACTGAAACAGAGCCAAGATGCAAAAGCGTGCTGTATATTGGTGACAAATAGGGATCAAGGCCATAGCTAATCGCATATGCGTTAATATACCATTTATCAAGCGAAATCCCCGATGTTATTACAACATCGTCTCCTTGAAAGTTATCAGTGTCAAGAAAATCCTTATGATTGTAACGAATGGGGTTGCCGAGAAAAGCCTTTTCAATAAAAAGTCCTTTTTCAAAAGGATTTGCATCACTACCTTCTTTGTTAAGTCTAATTTCAACCAATCGATTGTTATTTACTTGAGGAATCAAAACGGTTCCGTGTGTGTTATCGAGTAATAGTTCTTTGTAGTCCAGAGAGCGCAATTTATTATACCCACTTTGAGAGTATTCGCTATTGCTAGAAGAAATTGAAGAAATTACGGAATCCATTTCTTTTTCACTGTTGTATATTTTGTAATAAATAACAGTTCCAATAAAAATATCCCCTAAAGACGCATTGGTGCTTTCATTTGTCCTTAGACGATAAAAATTATTTGCTATATCTGAATTATCTGAATTCGAAACAAAGATTGGTTGTTCAAGAATATATGTTTCTTCTAAACCGCATGCTGAGAGCATAAACAAAACGGTAATGCATACGATAAGTCTTGCTAATCCACTCATAAGAGTCCTTGATTATAAAAATATCTATTCAGTTTTTGTTTCAGTGCTTAAAATCGCAAGGCGTGTTCGAGCAATATCAGCCCACGAATCAGTTGGAAATTTTTCAACTAGCTTTTCGTAGTGTGTTTTTGCAATTTCAATGTTGCCAAGCTCATCTTGTACGCGAGCTAAACTAAATAGGGCATGTGAAATTAACGGAAAATTAGTTGATTCACATACTCTAGTATAATAATCGGTAGCAGATTGTAAATCATTAGTTTCTTCTGAAACAACAGCTGCATTATAATATGAAATCATTGCCGTATATGTCTTCGGACTTGCCTCAGCCGCCTGCAGCCATGCATCTCGTGCCTCAGTCCAATTCTTTTTTTCAAATTGTATATCTGCAATTGCCATAAAAGCTCTTGCCCCTACAACATTTTTGATGTTTTTTTCAGCAAATTCTGTAATGCTTTGTAAGATTTCTTCTTGCTTTTCTTTGAATTCATCTTCTGTTAAAATTTTTCGTGATTCAGTGAGTGTGAATGTATAGTTTTCAAGTTCTGCAAATTTTTGCTTTTTGCTTGCTTCAGAAACAGACATATAAATTCCAACCCCAACAGCTCCAAGTGTTGATAATAAGATTATTACAAGTAATGGAACACGGATTTTTATCATTATGATACTAATCATTTGAGAAATAGTCTTTTTTTCATCTAATTTTTTTTCACTCATTATGACCTCTAGTTATAATTTTAATTCTTTTATTAAGCGTGACAAATACGTGCGTTGGACATCAAGAATTTTTGCAGCCTCCGTTTGGTTCCAACGAGTTTCCGTAAGAATTTTTATAATGTATTCTTTTTTGAATTGTTCAATTACAGAACGCAATGTCTTATCGCTGGCTACAACTATATCAGATTTACTTGACATATTCAAGTATAAATTGATTTTTTCTATGTACGGGGGGCTTTCTTGCTCGCAGGCTTGGGCAATGCATGACTCCAATTGAGGAATGTTTTTTTCCCAGTAAGAATCGCAAATCATTGATAAAGAGAGCTTTGATAGGCCTGAAAAATTTTTGTTAAAAATTCTGCTATATTTTTGTATAAAAAATTGGGCAAAAAATGGAATGTCGGCCATTCGTTCCCGTAGCGGTGGAATAAAAATCGGGGAAAGGCTTAATTGCGTGTATAGCGTTGTAGATAATGCTGAGAAATTTACTAATTCTTCTAGCGATTTTTCTGCAGAAATAATAAGGCGAATGTTTTTTGAAAGGAGACTCTCTGATAGTTCCTGCTGACAGTCTGCAGGAAAAAACTGAAAATCATCTATATATACGGTGTTTTGCTTTTGTGAATATTTATATAAATCACCAGAATCTATGGTTTTTGCATTTACGTTTATAAAAGAAGCGTTTTCGTAACGGCTTTGAGAATGGATGTATTGTGCTAGGTAAGATTTTCCCGTTCCTTGCTCGCCAAATAAAAAAATTGGAATTCGTGTTTTTGCAAAGCGTTCAACTAACAACAAAACATTTTTCATAACTTTGCTTTCAGCAATAGGAGGTAAAAAATGTGCTAAATCTGTGTTCGTTGTTGTCACTGAAATCCCACTAAAAAAGAAAAACTAACCAAACAAGCGTTTGATTAGTTTGTAAAAAAAGTTAAAGAATCTTATTTTTTATTATTAATCATATCTCCAAGCGTGTACATTCCCTCATCTTCATCTTTATTTGATGCCATGTAATGAGATATTTCTGCACGCTCTTGATGTTTTTTAAGTTCACGCACAGAGAAGGCAATTTTTTGTCTTTCAGAATTAATATCTGCAAGATACACGGTGATTGTATTGCCTACAGCATGTTTTTTGATTGCTTCTTCGTAGCTTTCTTCTTTTGATTCAGAAAGATTTGCTTTGTTGATTAAGCCTTCAATTCCGCCTGCAACACGAACAAAAACACCGAAGTCTGTAATTGAAGTAATTTCACCTTCTAATACAGAGCCTACATGATATGCTGATACAAAATGTTTCCAAGGATCTTCAGACAGTTGTTTAATTCCAATGCGTAAACGATGGTTTTCAGGATCATTTTCAACAATTACACCCTCAATTTCTTGACCAACTTTTAGTTCAGAATTTAAGTTTCGTAACTTTTTTGTCCAAGAAAAATCATCATTATGGAGGAATGCGTCAACGCCTTCTTCTAGCTCTATGAAAGCACCAGCATTTGTAATTTTTACAACAGGTTTTGTTAAATGCATTCCAAGAGGATATTTTTGACCGATTGTATCCCATGGATTTGCAGTAACTTGCTTTAGTCCAAGAGAGACGCGTCCTGCTTGAATGTCATAACCTAAAATCATGCATTCAACTTCATCGCCAATTTTGACCATGTCTTGTGGTTTGTGGACTTTTTTTGTCCAAGAAAATTCACTTATATGAACTAAGCCTTCAATTCCTTCTGAAAGCTCAATAAAAGCACCAAAATCAGTTAATTTTGTAACGCGACCTTTAACAATGTCGTTTACATGGAATTTATTTTCAAAGTTAAGCCATGGATCATCGGAGAAATGTTTAAGCGATAAATTGATTCGTTTTTCTTCTGAGTCAAGACGAATAACTTTAAGCTCTATTTTATCGCCTCGTTTGACAAAATCTTTTGGACGAGTAACGTGTCCCCAGCTCATGTCATTAATGTGTAAAAGACCGTCAAAACCGCCTAAATCAACGAAAGCTCCAAAACTTGTAAAAGTTTTGACCTCGCCTGTTACGATATCGCCAATATTTGTATTTTCAAAAAATGCATCTCTTTTTTCTGTCATTGTTTCTTCAAGAAATTTTCTTCTATTAACAACAACATTTGCTTTATTATCAGAGTAAAGTCTCTCAATTAAGAAAGATGTCTCTAATCCAACAAGTGTCTCTGGTTTTTCAAGCTTTTGCACATCTGCTTGACTGGTGGGAAGAAAAGCGTGAACATCGCAACCAAGATTTACATCATAGCCACCTTTCACTTGTTTTTCGATTTTTCCATCAATGTAGGTTTTATCTGTTATTGCTTGACGGAGTTTTTTCCAAAATGCCTTTACATCAGCTTTTTGCTTTGAAACGATTACTTCACCGTGTCTGTTTTCTTTAGTTATTAATACAACGGTAACAGTTTCACCAACGGTCGGCTTTTCTTTAAATTCCCCAATAGGAATTTTACCCTCTGATTTGTAACCAACATCTACAAAAACTTGATCCTCTGTTACTTGAATGACGACGCCATCAACGAGCTGTCCTTCTTCCAGTGAACCAAGACTTTCTAAATACTTTTCTTGTAATTGTGTTTGGATACTTGTATCAGCTTTTTTTGCTTCGTCCAGTAACACTTCCATCTCTGCCATAATAAACCCTTTAACTTAAATTTTATCAACGATTATTGCACATATCTGTTCAATAGTCAAGTGAGTAGAATCAATATATGTTGCATCAGGTGCAATTTTCAAACTACCTTCCGCTTTATTTTTATCAATCTCATCTCTTTGTTGTATAGATTGTTTGATTTCTTCAATATTTGCCTTTTTGCCCTCGCGTTGATACTGATCATATCGGCGCTGTGCCTGTGCATCAAGGGAGGCGTCAAGGTAGAATTTATGCTCCGCATTAGGAAAAACGACTGTCGTCATATCCCTTCCCTCGCAAACAATGCTCAACGACTTTGTCAACTCTTGAATTTTGTCATTGACAATATGACGGATAGGAACAATGCAAGAAACTTTTGACGCGTTTAGGCTAATCTCTTCGGTGTGCAGGAGGTTTTCAACATCTTCGTCGTTTATAATAAGGTGATTGTTTTTGTAATCAAAGGTAAGATTTTTGGCAAGGTCTATCGCAGCTTTTTCATTGTTAAAAGGGATTTTATTACGCAACAGAAAGAGTGTAATCCCTCGGTAAAAACTACCTGAATTTAGAAAAGTAATATTAAGCATTTGAGCTATTTTTTTTGCAATGGTACTTTTTCCAGCCCCAGCAGGACCATCGATTGCAATTATCATATGTTTGATTGTAGACAAAATAGTATTTTCTGTCAATAAAGATTAAAAAACTTGCGAACTAATTGCATAAAACTTCTTGCTTTGCCTAAGTTTTTGCGAAATATTTTGCTGTGTTTTTTAATGCAACATTATTGCACAAAAATATTTTATCCTCTATACTTTTGCAATATATTTACAACGAGGGTATTTTATGAACAAGACTTCAACACCAGTAATTGCTGTAAACAAAGAAACATGCACAAGTTGTCATTGCTGTATTGCTGTCTGCCCAGCAAAATTTTGCAATGATGCTTCAGGCGATTATGTTTCTGTTAATAGCGATCTCTGCCTTGGTTGTGGAGCCTGTATTGATGAATGTCATAACAAATCTCGTACAGGAATTGATGATGCTGACGCTTTTTTTGAAGCGATGCATGACAGAAAACCCTTTATTGCGATTGTAGCTCCTGCTATTGCGGCAAGTTTTGACGGAAAAATGCTTGAGTTTAATGATTGGCTTCATCAAAATGGGGCAAAAGCTATTTTTGATGTAAGTTTTGGTGCCGAGTTGACCGTAAAAAGTTACATGGAGTACATGAAAGACAAATCTCCTGACTTGGTAATTGCTCAGCCATGCCCTGCAATCGTTACCTATTTTGAAATATACCAACCAAACATGCTGGAGCATTTATCTCCAGGGGATAGCCCCATGCAGCATACAATGAAAATGATTCGCAACTTTTTTCCTGAATATGATGAGTACAAAATTCTCGTTGTGTCTCCTTGTTATGCAAAGCGTCGTGAATTCGATGAAACGGGCTACGGCGATTATAATGTAACGATAAACTCTTTTTTGAGCTACTTTGAAAAGCACTCGATTTCTCTTGATAATTATCAGCCTCGTCCGTATGATGGGCCCCAAGCTGAACGAGCCGTATTATTCTCCTCTCCAGGGGGACTTATGAGAACAGCTGAGCGATTTTCTCCAGGGATTAGCTCAAAAATCCGTAAAATTGAAGGGCCAAGCGAAGTCTATCATTATTTTCAAGGGCTTGAACGTCCCGATGGTGATTACTCACGATCTCGCTATAAATTAATTGACTGCCTCAATTGTACCGCAGGATGTAATGGCGGAACAGGAACCATGAATCATCGAAAGTACCTTGACGACTTAGAAAGTCCTGTTGAAGATCGCTGTGATGAGGCGTGCAAACTGCATAATACAACTCCAGGGCGTAAAGAAAAAGCAGGCAAGAAGAAGCTTGATGCCTTGATTAACTCGTATTGGAAGCCTCGATTGTATGATCGAAAATATCACGACCGATCCGATGTTTATAAGAATAGTGTAAAAATGCCTACTCAGGCAGAACTTAATGAGCTGTATATAAAAATGCAAAAATTTGACAAGCAAGATTTTCTTGAGTGTCAAGCGTGCGGTTATGCATCATGTGAGGAAATGACTATCGCCATTTTTAATGGAACAAATAAATTTGACAATTGTCGACACTATTCTGAAAAAGTTTTACGGGAAAAAAGTAAGCGAGAGCTTGCAGATAAAATGAATGAAGTTATCAACTCGGTTGTGCAGAAGCTTGAAACAACGGTAAACCAAATTGGTAGCCTTGCAGAAAAATCGATTGACATGTCATCGTGTGTTGTTGAATCCTCTTCTTCTATTGAAGAAATGGTTTCAAATATTTATTCAATAAAATCTGTTTTGGATAAAAATGCTGAAACTGTTGTTGAGCTGGGTAAAATTTCTGCAGAGGGAAAAGAGGGCTTAACTGTGGTAACAAATCAAATTGCACAGATTGCAGAAGAATCTCAAGGGCTTGTTGAGGCCAGTTCAATTATACAAAGCATTGCCTCTCAAACAAATCTTTTGGCCATGAATGCCGCAATCGAAGCGGCTCATGCAGGCGATTTTGGACGCGGTTTTGCTGTCGTTGCTGATGAAATCCGAAAGCTTGCAGAAAACTCAGGGCAGCAGGCAAAAACAATTTCTTCTGTTCTGAAGCAAACTAAAACTCGTATTGAGCAAACTTCTGAGCTTTCAACTGAAGAGCGAAAACGCTTTGATCAACTTGCTGGCCTTGCTGAAAAAGTTCGAGACCAAGAACAACTCATTCATGGAGCTATTCAAGAGCAAAGTGCTGGCGGAAAAATAGTTTTGGAAGCCTTATCTCGAATGAATGACTTAACAACGGCGGTAAAAGATAATTCAAATGAATTAAATTCAACTAGTAATACAATTATGACAGAGATTAAGCAGTTGTCCGAAGAGGCATAAACAGAAGCAGATCTTTTTTGTAGTTATTCTTGATAAACCTGTTGTAGCTCTTGCTCATTTTGTTTATTATGCATACCATGCTTTAGTTTTCAGTGTGATTTTCATACCGTTGTAATCATTTAATCAGTCAAAATAGGATTACGTTTCTTTTGCATTGTAGAAAAATTATAAAAAAAGAGTTTTATTATGTCAGAATTATTATCTCCCGCAGGAAATATCGAAGCACTTGATGCTGCAATAAATGAAGGTGCTGATGCAGTTTACATGGGCTTAAAAAGTTTTAACGCCCGAATGCGAAGCTCCAATTTTGCTTGGAGTCAGTTTGAAGCTGCGGTAAACGCCGTCCATAAGGCAAATCGAAAAATATTTGTTACCTTAAATACGCTTATTGAAGAAAGTGAGCTTGAGCGGATGTATCGTCTTTTGAGCTACCTTAATAATATTGGGCCTGATGGCATTATTGTGCAGGACTTTGGCGTTGTTCGTATGGTGCAAGAATTTTTTCCAAATCTAAAATTACATGCTTCAACACAAATGAATATTTCATCCAGTAAAGGGGCAAATCTCCTTAGCAAGGAAGGCTTTAAGCGAGTTGTTTTGTCGCGTGAGTTAGGCTTGCATGAAATTAAAGAAATAAAGGCACGGTCAAATATTGAGCTTGAGGTTTTTGTTCATGGTGCGTTATGTGTCAGTGAATCAGGGCTTTGTCTTTTTTCAAGTTTTCTTGGAGGAAAGTCTGCTAATCGAGGCATGTGTACACAGGCTTGCCGACGGCTATACACAGCTCAAAATGAAGAAGGCGAAAAGCAAGGGTATTTTTTCTCTCCGCATGATTTGCAGCTAATTGATTTTGTCCCTGACCTTGTGAGTGCTGGCGTTGACTCTTTTAAGATTGAAGGGCGTATGAAAAGTGCCGAGTATGTGGGAAGTGTGACGGCGGCCTATCGCTATGTCATTGATAATTGGGAAAAAGATAAAAAAGAAGCGATTGTTACTGCAAAGCGACTGTTGTCCACAGATTTTGCCCGCCAAAAGACGTCTTACTGGTTTTCAAGTGAGAGTGCTGAAAATGTTCTTAATCCTGATCAAGCTGGTGGCACGGGAATTTTTCTTGGTAAAATTACGCAAGTAAAAAATGAATCCATTAGAACTGATGATGGTCGCATAACCTTAAAGTACGCTCTGCTGCAAGATGGAAATTATACGCCTGATGTTGGTGACTCAATCCGTTTGCATAAAAAGGATGACTCTGGGCGTGAAAGCCACAAGGTTCGTTCCATTCTTACTGATGCAAAGCACCAGTGGATTGACATTCCGCCGCATTTTTCACAAGGTGATTCGGTGTATCTTTTGCAAACAAAGACGATGTCTAAACGATATCCGCGTGTTTTGCCAAAGGATTTGCGAGATTATCGCAATCAGCCACGGGATGAACAGCTTCCTTTGATGGAGTTAACCTCGACTGAAAAAAAAGGCTTGGATTTTTTACCCGAAGGAATTTATGTGCAGGTCTCAACGGTGAAAGATTTGTATGCCGTTCAAAGTGAAAATCCCGTTCGTGTTATTTTGGAGTTAACCGCTGAGTCAAAAAAAGCCCTTTTAGAGAAGACAGAGGTTGTGCCGTTCTCAAAGAAGCAAATTTTTATTTCACTGGATCCATTTTGCCCTCAGGATTTAGAAGATGAGCTTGAAAGCTTAATTGAATTTCTTGTAGCTGACGGGTTTAAGCAGTGGGTGGTAAATAATCCC
>JBOFSR010000064.1:0-1299 GCA_051651645.1 Treponemataceae bacterium
TGTAAGCAAATCAAAAGATTTTACCTTGTGGAGATGATCATGAGATACAGACAACCATTTACTCTTTTTCAAAAAAAACTGCAATCAGGGACAAAAATATGGTATTACTCCATATATGATCAAAATAATGTTCGTCGGCAGTATAGTACAGGTGCAAAAACAAAAAATCAAGCTCTAAAATACTGTCTTGAAAAGTTTAAAAACAATAGTTTGCCCGTTCCTGAAACCTATAATGTATTTGCATCCGCTTTTCCACCTTCTTCCTTAAATAACCAGCAGACAAATACCAATATCACTTTTAATCAAGATAAAAAAGAGGCATTATGTTAATACTTTATTAATAACAAGAGGCGTACCAATTAGTATTGTGCAAAGTATTATCGGACATGTTGATGATAATGCAATGACAGATCATTATACGCACATACAACTAAAAGATCAGAAGCAAGCTTTACAATTTATGTGATATAAAAACAGCCAGATAAAAAATTTGAACTTGTTGCACAAATAAATTTACTCAAAAAAGAATTGTATATATAGTCTTGCTTGTGGTAAAATGATAATTGTAAGAAAATAAGATTATTAAATTTTTGAAACTACAGTCCACACACAGAAACAAAGGTTTTGTAATGAATATATGCAACGACTTATGCAGTCAAATTGCTAAAATTGCACTAAAATATACTCAAATAGAAAAAGTCATTCTTTTTGGATCGCGTGCAAGGAGCGACAATACGCCCACCAGTGATATTGATTTAGCATTATTTTTGCAATCCCCCGATACGCTTAGTGTTGCACTCTTTACTGATGAGATTGAACAGCTTGATACTCTTTTAAAATTTGATATTATTGAGGTAAATGATGACTTAAAGCCTGAAATGGTTTTGAGCATACAAAAAGACGGAGTTATTATTATGGATAAATTGAATCATAAATTGACAGATTTTTCTCGTGCGTTGCAGCGGCTTTCTGAAGCAATTAGCGAGTTTGAACAAAGTAAAAGTTCAACTGTTCGCGATGGGGCTATCCAACGATTTGAGTTTACAACAGAGCTTGCATGGAAAACAACAAAAGCTTATTTAATTAATGAAGGTTTTACTGACCTTAATAGCCCAAAAGCAGTTATTAAGCAAGCTTTTGCTATAGGAATTATTACCGACGAGAAAAAATGGATACAACTCCTTAATGATCGAAACACAACGTCCCATATCTATAAAGAAGAACTCGCAGATGAGATATTCCAAAGAATTAGCACAGAGCATTTCTCTGAGTTTGAAAAACTTTTACAGCGTGTGGGAA
>JBOFSR010000065.1:0-37490 GCA_051651645.1 Treponemataceae bacterium
TCTCCACTTTCAATGTCTTTTGGCACACGGGCGCGAACAAAGCCTTGTTTTGAGTCTTTCATTTTCTCACATCGTACGGAGGTTACGTCTTCTATCACTAAAAACACGCCTTGTTTGGGGTCGCTCTCATCAAATTTGAGGTGGCTGCCTAAAAGCTCAAAGTACTCTCCTTTGGTAATTACCGAGTCAATCAGTTCGGTTTCGGTATCAAGGACTTGTCGAATGTAGGGGTCGGTGTTGAGTGCCGATACTTTTTCGTGCTTTACCTGCGTTAGTTTTTTTTGCAGCTCAGTGCTCGGATAGATGTGCATGGTTATGCTATTTTTGTTGGGATCAAAGGGAGCTTCTATGCTTTCAAAGGTGCCGCTAACGCTTAGTCGAGATTTGAATGTCTTGGTGTTAAAGGTATCTCCTTGCACGGTGATATCGCTAATAACCTCGTTGTATAACTGAAGGACTGCACTAATATCTGCTGCAGTTGCAGTTGATCCGCGTTTTACCATCATCTGAATAATCTCTTCTTCTGAGTGGGAACGAACGTCGGTTACTTGTGCCATAAACATTTTTTTGTCTCTTAAATGACTTTCTCTTAGGGTGTACTTGAGCATACAATTTCTCCTTTACTAAGCCGTATTGGCGCTTTGGTTGAATTTTTACCGCTGTAAGGTCGTAGTTTCGACATATCAATCGGTTGACATATGATAGCACGGCTTTTTTGACTTGTCAACAAATTTTTTATTCGCTGCGTGTTGTTTGGCCTTTGATAAGTGATACGCCAATGGTAATGGTATTTGATACAGGTTTTTTGTTTGCTATGAGGGCAAATAGGTTGTCTGTTATGTTTTGTGCCAGTGCTTGTATGTCTTGTTGTATGACGGTTAAGCGGGGGGTGCTTGCTTTTGCCCAATAGGTGTTATCATAACCTACAATGCACACGTCCTCTGGTATGGTACGGTTGAGTGTTGCACATGCTTTTATGCAGTGGATAGCAAGGATATCTGAGCAAAAAATACCATCTGGTTTGTGCTTTTTAATGGCGGTGTGGACAATATCATAGTATTCATCGAGGGCAAACTCTTTGTCTGCCATGGTCAGTGTTGTACATTTGATGCCATTGTTTTGAAGTTCTGTTTTGAAGGTGGTATAGCGTTGTAAGGATGGCGTTGCAACTTTTGCATTTCCTGTAAACTGAATAACGTTTTTGCACTTGCTTTTTATGAGTTCCTGTGCTGCAAGAAGTCCGCCTTGTTGGTGGTCAGAGTTGATAAGTAAAATGTTTGGAGAAAGTGCCATGTCAAAACTAACGATGGGCAAGGTGATTTTATTATATTCATCGGTGTTAAGGGCATGGCTTCCTATGATAATGCCATCAACCTTGCTTTGGCGAAGCATGGTAATGTAATCCCGCTCTTTGTTTGTTTTACCGTTGGTGTTGCAAATCATTAGTTTGTAGCTGTTTTGTGTAAGGAGTTTCTCTATTGCGTAGGTAATATCTGAGAAAAATTGATGGCGTATGTCGGGGATTAACAAACCTATGGTGAAGGTTTTCTTTCTAAAGAGGTTTCGTGCTAGTTGATTGGGGGTGTAATCCAGTGTTTGCATTGCGTCAAAGACAATATTTTTAGTCTTTTGTGATAGATATCCTCTGTTGTTCATTACGCGTGAAACAGTTGCCACCGAAACGCCTGCAAGGTGTGCTACATCCTTAATGGTAGGTTCGCTCAAACATTGCTCCTTTTATTGTACCGCCTCCTATTGTAGCATGAATATAAAAAAAATCTATACATTGTTTGTCTATTTATCAAGGTATGTTTTTATCGTAATGGGATTACGGCTTGCACCCCCGTACAATTTGTTATATACTGCGATTATGACAGATGAAGAAAAAAGAAGATTTATGGCTGAGTTTGATCCAGACTCAAGCCATCGCCACTTTATTGGTGTGCGAAAAAAAATTATGCGTTACCTTTTGGTAGGATTTTCTCTTTTTGCTTTATGGCTTAATACGTTTGCAGTTTTGCCTGAGCAAATACGACGCTCCTTATTTATTGGTTTTGCGGTTTTTTTGTCCTATTTGCTTTTCCCTGCAAAAAAATCGTTAAGCTATACAAATTCAGTGCCGTGGTATGATGTGCTTTTGGGGTTGGTTGGTGCTCTCTCTTTTGGGTATATGGTTTTTAACTTTCGCTCCCTTGTAGACAGTGCTTCCTCTGGGTATTCATCGCTTGATATTACGGTTGGCATTATTGGGATTGTGCTTTTGATGGAAGTTTGTCGGCGGGTGGTGGGCATTCCAATTTTGGCTGTTGTAACGGCGTTCTTAATGTATGCAAAGTTTGGAAACTATGTTAGTGGCTCTTTTGGGCATCGTGGCTTTTCAATTAAACGTATTGTAGAGCATCTTTTTTATAATACGGAGGGTGTTATTGGTACTCCGTTGGGGGTTTGCTCAACGTTTATTGTGCTTTTTATCATATTTGGCTCGTTTATTGATAAGACGGGGGTTGGAAAGTTTTTTATACAAATTGCTAACTCTCTTGCAGGTAAGTCTATTGGGGGGCCTGCAAAGGTTGCTGTTATTGCAAGTGCCTTACAGGGCATGATTTCGGGAAGCTCGGTTGCTAATACGGTGGGCTCTGGAAGCTTTACTATCCCTATGATGAAGAAAACAGGATATAAGCCTGAGTTTGCGGCTGCTGTTGAAGCTGTCTCGTCAACGGGAGGGCAGATTATGCCGCCTATTATGGGTGCTGCTGCCTTTTTAATGGCTGAGATGACAGGCATTGCGTACTCGCGTATTGTTATTGCTGCAATTTTGCCTGCCGCCTTGTACTTTGCAGGTATTTGGCTCATGATTCATTTTGAAGCAAAAAAGCTTGGACTTAAGGGGCTTGATGCCAGCGAGGTTCCAAACTTCTTTAAATTGATGATTACTGACGGGTATCTGTTACTTCCCTTGGTTGCTCTCGTTGTATTTTTGATGAATGGATATACGCCGTCACGTTCTGCTGTTATTGCAATTTTGATTTCTATTATAGTAAGTCTTTTCAAAAAAGAACATCGTATCTCTGGTAAAGGCTTTTTTGATGCTCTTGAAAATGGAGCGAGAAGTACGCTGGGCGTTGCAATTGCCTGCTCGGTTGCAGGAATGATTGTTGGTGTAGTAACGCTTACAGGGCTTGGATTAAAGCTTGCAACTAATTTGCTTGCTCTTTCTGGTGGTGTTCCGCTTATTGCTCTTTTCTTTACTATGATTGCTTCAATTGTTTTGGGAATGGGTGTGCCAACAACAGCAAATTACGTTATCATGGCAACAATTACCGCTCCTATTGTTATTAAAATGGGTGTGCCGTTATTGCCTGCTCACATGTTTGTCTTTTACTTTGGAATTGTTGCAGATATTACGCCTCCTGTTGCACTTGCCGCTTATGCGGGCTCTGCTATTGCAAAGTCTGACCCACTTAAAACGGGACTTACGGCAACGCGTCTTGCCATTACAGCTTTTATCATTCCGTATATCTTTGCTCTTAATCCAGCGCTCTTGTTTATTGATACCGTTTGGTATCACGTTATAGTCATTAGCTTTACTGCCTTAGTGGGAATGATTGGTATTTCTTCTGCTATGGAGGGATATATGTTTACAAAAATGCCGATTTGGGAGCGTTTAATATGTTTTCCTGCAGGATTGTTGCTTATTATTCCAAGCGTGTACACTGATATTGCAGGTGTTTTTTTGGTGTTGATCATTCTTGCAACGCAGTATTTTTCTGTTAAACGGGGATTGGTTACCTAATGGTTGACTCTTTTATGCTCTTTTTTACATTAAATAGAACGCAGGTTGTTAAACGTCTTGACAAAACAGGCTGTCTTTTCTAATGTAGGTATATACCATGAACCAAAGAAACTATTTTCGCACTATCTGTATTATTTTAGGAGCCTTGCTTTTTACTCTTACGTGTCTGAGTGCATTACTTGGAATCTTGCTTGCTCAAACGCTTAACATAAAAAACGTTGAACAATTCACTGAGATTAAAACCGCCCTACCAACACGGCTTCTTGATATAAATGGCGAGATTATAACGGAGTTTGCTTCTGATGAAAAGCGTGAAATTATTACGCTTGAAGAGTTACCCCGTCACATGATTGATGCCCTTATTACGCGTGAAGATCAAAGTTTTTATAAGCATCGTGGTTTTAGTATTAAGGCGATTTTGCGTGCCTTGTATGGGCAGCTGACGGGACGTCCCTTAGGCGGCGGTAGTACACTCACGCAGCAAATTGCAGGAACGTTGTATGTAAACCGCTCTGATATGACTATTTTGCGAAAGATTAAAGAGCTTTGGTGGGCAATTCAAATGGAGAGGCGCTACTCAAAGAATGAAATTCTTGAGTTGTATTTGAATAAAATCTTTTTTGGTGGTGGAACGTATGGCGTTAGTGCCGCTTCAAAGTATTATTTTGGGCATAGTGCTTCTGAAATTACGCCAGCTGAAGCTGCTGTTTTGGTAATTCAGTTGTCAAATCCCGCTTTTTACAATCCGTTTAATTATCCAAATCGTGCAAGAGATCGTCAAGAAGACGTGCTAAAGCAAATGGTTGCACTTAATTTTCTTTCAAAAGAGGAGGCCGATACTTCCTTTAATGATTTTTGGGCAAGCTTTGACTATACACGAATTAATACTTCTGCGTATTTTATGCGTGAAGATAAGGCTCCGTGGTTTAGTGAGTACGTTCTTCGCCAGCTTAGTTCTATTATTTATGGAACGCTTGATATTTATACAGGTGGCTTTGTTGTAAATACAACGCTTAACTTAAAGCACCAATCTGTTGCTGATGCGGTTATGATGAAACAAATTGAGTATGCTAACCGCACCTACCAGCGCTCCAGTGGCTCCCGTCGCTTTGCGTCTTCAAAAGTGTATATTCCTATTTCTGAGTTGCTTGCTTTGACATTCGATTTGCCTCAAATTAAGGTTTCGCAGGAACGAGCTGAGCTGAGAACACTTTCAGCCTATAATAAAACTATTAATCCTATTTTAGATATTGTTTCACTCATTACGGGTACTGAAATCCTTAAAACAGATATTGTCAGCATTGCCAATGAAAAAGTTCGCCGTGATGCAGGTAAGACAACTATCGAAGGCACAATGATATCGCTTGAAACAGATACAGGCTATATAACCTCCATTGTTGGGGGAAGTAAGTTTGATGCTGACAATCAATTTATTCGTGCAACGCAAGCGCGCATTCAACCTGGAAGTACCTTTAAGCCGTTGTATTATTCTGCGGGCATTGATACAAGGATTTTTACCGCAGCAACTCAAATTGATGACGCACCAACTATTTTCTATAATGAGGCAGGCGTTCCGTATATTCCGCAAAACTTTAAAGGTGAGTGGTTTGGCACCGTTCAATTTTGGTACGCTTTGGCAAAGTCGATGAATGTGCCGTCGCTAAAAGTGCTTGATGGGATTGGCTTTGATGTGGCTATAAATCGTTCTGTTGAGCTTTTAGGTATTCCTCAAAATGAGGTAAAAAACAGAAAGTTTGAGCGAGTTTATCCGCTTGGCTTGGGAACGAGTGATGTTCGTCCTATTGAGATTGCTCGTGCCTTTGCTATTTTTGGCAATCAAGGGCGAGAGGTTGAGCCAATCGCTGTTCGTTCTGTGCAGGATCGGTTGGGAAATACAATTCTTGACCCTGAGCGTGATTTACGCATTGAGCAACGCCGAAAAGGCAGCAATATTCAAGTGATTTCTGAGCAAACAGCATATATTATGACCGATATTCTTAAAAACTCGGTAACAATGGGAACGCTTGCTTCTCCAACACAGTGGGGAGCGGCCTTTAGATACAAAGATGCACAGGGCAATTCGTATACCGTGCCTGCGGCAGGAAAAACAGGAACGACACAAAACTGGACAAATGCATGGGCTGTTGGTTATACGCCTAATTTGACCGCCGTTGTTTGGTTTGGCTTTGACCAGCCTGGGCAGTCTTTGGGGGTTGAGCTTACAGGCTCGACGCTTGCAGGAGCGACATGGGCAGAGTTTATGAAAGTGGCAAATGAGGATTATCCTATTAGAGATTTTGTTCGGCCACAGTCGGGGCTTGTTTATGCCTCCGTTTGTTCTGTTTCAGGTTTTATGCTTACTCCCGCGTGTGGAAAAAGTATTACGCGGCAGTTCTTTTTAGATGGAACGCAGCCTACTCGAACCTGCGATTTTCACATAAATCGTAAAGAGGCTTTGCAAATTGGTATTCAGCGGATTGCTGCTGATAAAATTCTCTCTGGTGTTACCGAGCAGGTGGATAGCTCCTCAGCTGAGTTGCAACTCGATTTATCTTTCTTAGAGGATTATATTAAAGAGTCTGCAGAAACTATTGATGAACAGTTGCCTCCTGAAGAAGAATCTTTTAACTTTTTATTTGAATAATAATTTTTGCCATACGAGCGATAAAAAACTATAAAAATATCTTGTTTTTACAGCGTTTATGAAGTATAATAAATGAGACTTTGTTCACGATAGGGGAATTTTGTGCTTGTAAATGTTGATTCCATAAAGATTAAAAATCGAGTTAGAAAAGATTTGGGTGATTTGGAGTCACTTAAAGAAAGCTTGCGTCGATATGGACTGATTTCACCTATTTTAATTACAGCAGATAATGAGCTTGTTGCGGGGCATCGACGATTAGAAGCTGCAAAATTGCTTGGCTGGGTGAATATCAATGCAACTATTATTGACACAAAGGATAAAGTCTGTTTGTTTGAAATCGAGTTAGAGGAAAACAATCAACGGCTTGCATTTTCTGATAACGAATTACTTGGTGGCTATAAACGCCTAAAAAAAATAAAAAATCCGTCTGTTTTTGTAAAAGTTTTATCGAAATTAAAAAAGTTCCTTCAATGCATTGTTAATTTTTTCTTACGAAAAAAATAGAGAAGGGGGCTTGTATGAATTTTTATAGAATCAGTTTTTGCTTTTTTGTGATTTTATTGTATTTGCTTTTGTACTATTTTAAGAGCAAACGTTTGAAAAACATGGCAACGCGCTACTATCAGTATGTGCTGTATTGTGGCTTTTGTGTCCTTGCTATTGACCTTCTCATGATTAGACTTGAGGCGATGACTAATTTATCTAGCTTTTTCTACCTTGTGGCTAATCAAGTGTATCATTGTATTATAATCACCTTCTATTTTTTTGTTAGCGTTTACCTTGTTATAATAGTAAAAAATAAATTAAAAAAAAATCTATTGTTTTGTTTGAGCTTGGTTTTTCCGTACTTGCTGATGATTCTTTTTCTTTTTGTTTTTCCGCTTTATTTAGGGCGTGAGGAATCTTTTGAAAAAATGAGTGCAATAATTTTTAGAACTTCACGCTTTGCTATTGCATATTTTCTTACTTTTATTTTAGCCTATAGCATACAGTACAAAAAAAATCTGGAAAAGCAAAAGAAAGCGTCCATTTTTCCATTCTTTGTTCTTATTCCAGTGATGATTGTTTATCAATCTTTTTTTCAAGATGACAACCTTTTTTCACTAGGAACAACTCTGATTACGCTCGTTTTCTTTATGTCGCTTGAAAATCCCCATGAATTTCTGTGCTTTGGAGGAAAGGTTTTTAATGGAAAAGCCTTTGAAGTTGTTTTTGCAGAAAAATTGAATAGTAAAAAAACTTTTTCAATCGTTACCTTGCTGTATAATCATATTGAAGATTGTGATACGTATGATCAAGAAGAGGAAATCTTGATTGAGGTTGCAAAGATTGTTGAAAAAAAATCTGGTGTACAAGGATTTATTCCGCTTGATCAATATATTGTTTTTATTACAGATAATGATAAGGCTGATAAAATTAAAGAATTTGCCCATAATTATATTGCCGATGTAAAAATAGCTTTTGAGAAAAAAATGGATTTTAGAATTTTTCAGTATGATTTTGGCACAGATTTTACCAATATCCATGATTTTTTTGTTAAAATTCAAAACAAACGCGATGAGGCTCTGCGAAAAATTGCCTATTTTGACAGTGATTTAGGGATTAAAAACCGCAATGCTTTTGAAAATGAGCGAGCTTTTATAGATAAAAATATTCAAACGTTTTCTTCTGTTTGGTGTGCCATTCTTGATGTAAATGATTTAAAAATTATTAACGATGGTCAAGGGCATTTTGCAGGTGATCAGCTTTTAAGAGATTTTGCAGAAATTATTACCAGCTCGTTGGGCAATGCCAATGAAGCGTATCGGATTGGTGGCGATGAGTTTTTGATTATTCAGCTTTCACGAACAAAAGAAGAAATTGCAGAGCTTTTAGATCGAATTGAAACGGCGCGAGTTGAAAAAAATAAAACCCGCACCTTTCCGCTTAACTTTGCATTGGGGCATTCTTTTTTTGATCATTCATGTGATTCCAAGCTTGGTACGGTACTCAAGAGAGCGGATGAGTTAATGTATCAAAACAAGAAAAAAATGAAGGCTGAAATTTAGCGTTTATTTCTGTGGCTTCTCTGTTGTACCGTGTTGCTTTTTGTTTTTTTTTGTATTATTCTTGCTAGCAATGAGTGAGTGTTTTTATAAAAATGGATTAGCTTTTTCATGCACACAATGCTCGTGCTGTTGTCGACACGAACCTGGTTTTGTGTATGTTTCACAGAATGACTTAGAAAAACTTGCGGCACATTTCAACATAACAGAGCAAGAATTTGTTAAAAAGTATTGCCGCTGGGTTTCTTGCTACAAGGCACATGATAGTGCAAACCTTGCTGAGGCATTGTGTTTAAATGAAACGCCACAATTTGACTGTGTTTTTTGGAAAAATGGTTGTCAAGCGTATGAGGCACGCCCTGTTCAGTGCAGAACCTATCCTTTTTGGGATTTTTTGCTACATTCAGAAGCAAGTTGGAATGCCGAAAAAAAATCTTGCCCAGGAATTGGCACGGGAAGCATAAAATCTTTTGAGCAAATTAGCCAGCTTTGCAATCAATATATTCAGAATATTCCTGTGCGAAAAAATACTTTTGAAGGAAATTATAGTGAAAAATAATATTTTTAATTACGAGCTAACTTTTAGCGAAATAAAAGAGTTGCTTTTGTTTTTGCGCCAATGTGATCCCCAAATTCCGCATAGTTTAGATAATTTTGTTGGTAAGTTAGAAAATGATATTTATAATTCTTTGACGATTGAAGAGGCTGAACAATTTTTAGTATGAAAAAAAATATAAAACTTTTCTTAATCATTTTTACCGCTCTTACACTTTTTTGTTCTTTAGGCATCACCGTAATGATTTATAATCTTTTTAAGCCTGTTGATCAATCAAATGAGCCAATTTTTTATACAATTTCAATTCCATACGGGGCATCTGTTTCAAGTGTTGCTTCAGAATTAAAAAAGGCACAACTGATTCGCTCGGAAAAACTTTTTTATTACCTTGCTCGCGTGCAAAAAAATTCTATTAAAGCGGGACGCTATACTATAACAGGTGATTTATCTCTATTGGAAATAATCGATTTGCTGGAAAATGGCAGGCAGGATTATATTCGTGTCTCAATTCCTGAAGGTTTTACGCTTTCAAAAATTGGAGCCTTGCTTGAAAAAGAAAATGTGATAACCAAAGAGGCTTTTTTGAGTGCTTCACAGGATGGTAAGCTTCTTGAAAAATATCGTATTCCTGCAAAAAATGTTGAAGGCTATATTTTTCCTGACACCTATTTTTTATATCAAGATATGAAAGGCTTTGACGTTTTGTCACTGTTTATTAATAATTTTTATAAAAATCTTGATGATTTACATATTCCAACTGAGGATCCTGTTGATTTGCATAAGACAATTACGCTAGCTTCTATTGTTGAGCGAGAGTATCGGATGGCAAGTGAAGCACCTCTTATGGCAAGTGTGTTCAAAAATCGTATTGAAAAAAATATGGGCTTAGAATCTTGTGCAACAGTAGTGTATATTTTAACAGAGCTACAGGGAAAACCGCATCCAGATATTGTTACGTATGCGGACTTAAAAATTGATAATCCGTATAACACGTACAAGTGGGCAGGATTGCCCGCAGGCCCTATTTCAAACCCTGGAAAAATTGCACTGAGGGCAGCAGCTTTTCCTCCATCGACAGATTATTTCTTTTTCCGCTTAATCAATGAGGCCACAGGAGAGCATGTTTTTAGTGCCACTTTTAATGAGCATCGTTCTGCGGGAAGGAGTCTTGCGGCAAAAAAAGCCGCTGGTACATAGTTTTTATGCGCCGTCTTTCTAGTCAAACAATTAATGACGTAAATACTCGCGTTGATATTATTACTTTAGTAGGCGAATATGTTGCCTTGAAAAAAAAAGGGAGTGATTGGTGGGGGTGTTGTCCGTTTCATTCAGAGAAAACACCGTCATTTCACGTTGTTCCCGATAGAAATATGTATCATTGTTTTGGCTGTGGTAAAGGCGGAGGCCTAATTTCCTTTTATATGGAAATGGAAAAGCTCAATTTTGGTGAGGCTGTTGAAAGTATTGCAAAAAAATACGGCATTGAAATTGTGTATGAAGGAAAAATTGTTGATACAAGCGAGCAAGATAAGGCAAAAGATGAGATGCTTGATCTATATAAGCGAGTTTGTGCAATGTTTCACTATATTTTAATGACAAATAAAGATGCCGCAGTTGCAAAAAACTACATTGTTCAACGAGGGCTAAGTCCTCAAATTATTGAACAATTTATGATTGGCTATTCTCCAAAGGATAGGTTTTGGCTCAAAAAGTTTTTGCTTTCAAAGAATTACAGTCAAAAATTTCTTGAAAGCTCGGGTCTTTTTTCAAAAAAATATGCTGATATTGCGTTTTTTTCTAATCGTCTTATGTTTCCTATTTGGGATAGAAATGGTAATCCAATCGCGTTTGGAGCACGATTATTGGAAGGTGATGGGCCAAAGTATGTGAACTCAGCTGAACTGCCTCAGTATAAAAAAGGCTCAACTTTGTACGCCTTTCACCTTGCAAAACAAGCAATCCGTGAAACAAAAATCGTCATTTTGTGCGAGGGCTACATGGATGTAATTGCGTATCATCAGGCGAATATAAAAAATGCGGTTGCTCCCTTGGGAACGGCATTAACGCTTGATCAAGTTCGTCTTTTTAAGCCCTTTGTTGAAACGGTTATTCTATCATTTGATACTGATACGGCTGGACTTAACGCTACAAAAAAAGCAATTGCCCTTTGTCGAGAAAATCACTGTACCGTAAAAATAGTTGACCCAAAAAAATACTTTGGTAGCACGGTTACAAACATACCAAAAGATCCTGCTGAAATTCTAGAACAACAGGGAGCTGAAGTCTTGACAAATATTGTGAATACGGCTACAATCGATTGCGATTTTTTACTGTCGTTACTAACTGAAAATTTTAATGATTCTTCTGAAGGTAAATTAAAAGCCTGTCTTGATTTTTTTTGGTACATAGATGCTTTACAGTCTGACGTACAAAAAGATGTTTGTCTTGAGCAATTAAGCGAAACTTTTAATTTGAGCTTTGAAGCGGTAAAAAATGATTACAAAAATCAAGGAGTGGCAAAAAAACGTCTTTCCGCATATACGGTGGATGTACAGAAGTCAGAAAAAAATATAAAAAAAGATGCTGAGTTGCGTTTGATGCTTGCAAGTATTGTCAATGTAGAGTTTTATCCATTAGTAAGGGCTGCTTTAACAAGTGATGATTTTGAAAACACATACGCGAAGGAATTGTTTTTTATAATGGAAGAATGCGTTCGTGAAGACCTCATGGCCTTTGATTTTATTTTTGAAAAATGTGCTGATGAGAGCTTAAAAAAACTCATTGCGACCACTATTGCAACGGAAGAATTTGTAAATAATGCTCAAAAAATTATAGAAGACGGAATTCAGTTAATGAAAAAAAATAGTCTTATGAAACGAAGAAACAATATTATGAGCAAAATACGTCAATATTCTAGTGCAGGAAGTGATCAGGGTGTATTAAAAAAATTAATTGAAGAGAAAATGCTCCTTGATGATGAATTAAAGAAGGGAAATAAATGACACAACAAGAAATAGATCCTGTTATTGAGAAACTTATTGAGTATGCAAAACCAAAAAAAAGCATACATTGGGATGAATTATCCGACATTCTTCCTCCAGAGATTATGAACTCAAAAAAAATGGAAACTGTTCTTCAGTTGCTCGCCAAAAATAATATTCAGCTTATTGAGGATGACTTGGTTGCAGAAGAAGAAGCAAAGGTGAAAAAAGCGGAGGCGGGAAGAAAAAAACTTGTTTCTAGTGGCAAAGATTCAGCGATTGATGATCCTATTCGCTTGTATTTGCGTGAAATTGGCAAGGAAAATCTTTTAACTGCCGAGCAAGAAGTTGAATTGTCAAAGAATATGGAAGATGGTGAAGAAATTATTAAGCAGGTTATTCGTAAATCGGGCATGATAATTCCAGAGTTTTACCAAATTGGATTAAAAGCGTTTGCCAAAATTGATATCCACGAGCATGGACGAGTTCGAAAAGAATTAAACGAAGAACTTTCTGAAAAAAGACGATTGCGTGTTTTTTATGGTGAGGCTTTAAAGCAGGTTTTGCCTGATATTAAGCAATATATGCAGCTTAAAAAACAGTTTTTTGAAAAAGAGCTAACTCCGACTGTTTCTGACAAAAAATATAACGATTTGCGTATAAAAATCATGAACGTTATTGCTCAAGTCAACTTGCAGTCTGAGGAAATTGAAAAGCTTTCTGAAAAATTTATTGAGGCGACAAAGAAAATCCGAGAATATCGCCATCGACAAGAGAAAAAGGAAAAAGAGCTTCGTATTACTGATTATACTGAGCTGCGTATGCTTGGAAAGCGAGTTGCAATCAAGACTGAGCGGATAAAACTAGAGGAAGAGCTTGGAATTCCTGCCGATGATATTCGTGAAATTTTTACTCAAATTCAAAAAATTGATAGAAAATTGCGTCGCCTTGAGTATGACTTTGAAAGCCCTGTTCAAGACATTATTGCGATGGCTCAAGAAATTAAACGTGGCCGCATGAAAATGAAAAAGGCAAAAGATCGCTTAATAAATGCCAATTTACGGCTTGTTGTTTCTATTGCAAAAAAATATACTAATCGTGGATTGCATTTTTTTGATTTAGTGCAAGAGGGCAATATTGGCTTAATTAAAGCGGTTGAGAAATTTGAATATAGTAAGGGCTTTAAGTTTTCAACGTATGCAACGTGGTGGATTCGACAAGCAATTACGCGAAGTATTTCTGATCAGGCACGGACAATTCGTGTTCCTGTTCACATGATTGAGCAGATTAATAAGATTGTTCGAGAGTCTCGCCAGCTTATGCAAAAACTCGGGCGAGAACCAACTGATGATGAAATCGCTGCACATATTGGCTGGTCTGTTTCTCGCGTAAAACAGGTGAAAAATGTTGCCCGTGAGCCAATTTCTCTTGAAACACCAATCGGTGAGGAGGAAGATACGCTTTTGGGCGATTTTATTGAAGATAAGGATGTTGAAAATCCTGCAACACTTACGGCTTTTACCTTGTTGCAAGAGCAGTTACGTTCTGTTTTGGAAACCTTACCGTCTCGTGAACAAGATGTTTTAAAAATGCGATTTGGTTTAGAGGACGGCTATTCTTTGACGCTTGAAGAAGTTGGCTTGTACTTTAATGTAACAAGGGAGCGGATTCGCCAAATTGAGGCAAAGGCGTTGCGACGTTTGCGCCACCCTCGTCGAAGTAATCCTTTGCGGGATTATCAAGACACTCAGTTATAGAGATTAATTAAAAAGCAAAGTTGCTTGTAAATAATATTGTGTGAGGTTTATTATGGAAATGAAGGAAGTATTTGATAAGTTAAAAGAGTTGCAAGAAATCTTGGCTCAAAAACATGCTCTGGAGCTTCAAGTTGCTGATATGCCGCGAAAACTTGTTTCGCAGGAAGAGCTTTTGTCTCGCTTAAAGAAAGAATATATTGATAAAAATGAGGTGTATGAGAGGGTAAAATCAAAAATTGTTCACTTAAAAGCAGAACTAGGCACTGTTGAGGCAGCTCGTGATCGCAGTGAAAAAAACATGGACGGAATTACAACTCACCGTGAGTACGAAGCCCTTGACAAAGAAATTAAAGACGCAACTGAAAGTGAAAAAAATATTCGTCGGGATTTGCAGCGTGAAGAGAAATATTTTGTTGACTTAAATGAAACCTTAAAACAAGAAGAAGAGCTAATTTCTCAGCAAGAGAAAGAATTAAATGACGGAAAACACTTTCTTGAAATCGAAATTGGAAAAATCAATGCACAAATTGAGGATTTAAAAGAGCAGGAAGGTAAGATTATACCGCATCTTGATGAGTTCGACAGAGAAATGGTTTACAAATTTGAGCGAATCATTAAAAGCAAGCATAGCAAGGGAATTGTTGCCGTTAAAGGAAATGTTTGCGATGGTTGCCACATGATTTTGCCTGCACAGTTTGCCAATGAAGTGCATAATGGTGAAAAAATTGTTTTTTGTCCATACTGCAGTCGTATTCTTTTTTATGAAGATGTTGATGATTCTGCCGCTGAATATTTCCATGTTGATGAAACAGGAAGTTTAGTTGACCTTGATGATGATTTTGATGATGACTTTGATGATGAGGAAGAGGAAGTTTCTGCTCCATATACGCGCAGTGAATTTGGTGATATTGGTTTTGATGACTAGTTAAATTTTACAGAAGAGATGACTAGGTCGTAATTATGGGCTTTTTTAGGCTTACATAATTGAGGAAAGTCCGGGCTCCATCGGAAAAACGCCAGTTAACAACTGGGCTTTTGTATTTATTACAAGGGATAGAAAGTGCAACAGAAAGTAAACCGCAAGATGACGTGTTCATTTTGTAAGGGTGAAACAGCAGGGTAAGAGCCTGCTCGCAAGTTTGGTAACAAATTTGTTGGGTAAACCTCGTTTGGAGCAAAATCAAGCAGTAGCGTTACTCCGATATTTACGCTACGGGTAGATTGCTAAAGATATAAAGCAATTTATATATGAGATAGATGACCTACAGTTTTTACGGGTTGAGAAATCGCTCTTAAAAATTTACAGAACCCGGCTTACTATCTCTTCTGTTTTTTTAGAGTACAAAAAGAGTTTTATGTATATTAATGATATTACACGAAAAAAATCAATTCTTTCTCATTTAGTTTTTTACCTGATTCTTGTTCTTGTTTGCGTTGGTATTTTTTTTGGAACGATTCGATTTGTAAATTTTTATAATACTCAAAAAGGTGTGTCAACCTCTGTTTTGCATGAGTTATGGGAACTTGGTGATTATCAATCGTTATTTGATCAAACAGGCAAAATTTTGGAGAAAAAGCCCATTCACAGTGCCGCTCTTTTTTACCGCGGTTTTGCCGCCTTTTATCTTGCTGCTTCGCACTTAGATATTGCTGTTGCTCAGTCGCTTATTGATGAGGCCATCAACTGTTTTCGAATTAGTATGAAGTATTCAAAATGGAGTGCAAAAAATCAAATTGCGTACATGCTTGGTAAGTCGTATTATCAAAAAAATGTTTTTTCTTCTTACCATTATTATGCTGATGTTGCCGTGAAATATTTAACCATTGCTAAAAACGGTGGATATTTTGCTAACGATATTTCTGAGTACTTGGGGCTTTGTTATGCCTCGATGAATATGGTTGATGAGAGTATTGATGCTTTTATCGATGCTCTTTTTCTTAAAGAGTCTGAAACACTCCTTTTTGCGATTGCCGAGCAGTATCATAAGCAAAAAAATTATCAAATGGCGCGACAGTATTTAAATAAGATTGTTTCTTCAACTATTGATGATATGCTTGCTCTAAAAAGTCGAAATAAACTTGGGCAGATTTATATTGATGAAGAAAACTATTCTGGAGCCGTTGCCGAATTTAATACAATTCTTGAAAAAGATCCTAACTTTGCGGATGCCTACTACGGACTGGGGCTTGTCTACAAAAAACAGGGTGATAATATTAAAGCGAGAGCTGAGTTTAGAAAAACACTTAAAATAAAAATTGATCATGCAGGAGCTCAAGAAGCTCTTAGTTAATATGTGGGTAGAAAATAAAAAAGGATTTATGTATCGCACTGATAATAAATCCTTTTTTTTAGTTTTTTTGTGATTTATACTTTATTGAGTAAGATTACACAACCTTAGCTATCACGCTAAATGTTGCAGCTTGCAATGCAGCCCCACCAATAAGTCCACCGTCAATATTTTCTTTTGCTAAAAGGTCTGCAGCATTTTTATCATTCATAGATCCGCCATATTGAATAAATACTTTGTCTGCAACATCTTTTCCATACATATCGGCTAGTATTTTGCGAGTAAACACGTGGATTGCTTCTGCATCTTCTGGCGTTGCTGTTTTTCCCGTTCCAATTGCCCAAACTGGTTCGTATGCAATCGTAACTTTTTTCATTTGCTCAGCACTGACACCTTCTAATCCCTTTCGAGTTTGATCTTCGCACACTTTCTCAGCCTTGCTAGCTTCACGTTCTTCTAGGAGTTCTCCAATGCACAAAATCACTTCAAGATTGTGTTGTAACGCAAGTTTAACTTTCTTGTTAATCATCGCATCCTCTTCTTTATAAATATGACGACGCTCTGAATGTCCCAAAATTACTGCTTGTACGCCAAGGTCTTTGAGCATTAATACAGAGACCTCACCTGTATGAGCACCACTTTCTTCTGTAGACATATTCTGTGCACCAAGCATGATGTTTGTGCCTTTAATCACTTGAGCAACCGCATCAAGGTTTGTAAAAGATGGAGCTACAAGATACTTGTTTTTTCCGTCTTTTAATACTTCAACTAAAGATTTTGCAAGCTCAATAGCCTCGCCTTTAGTTTTGTTCATTTTCCAGTTACCAGCTATAAAATAAGGTTTTCGCATAATTCTTCCTTGTAAATAAGATGCACAATGATACATCATAATCAGATAAAAATCAAGCAGAATGGACTTCTTTAATAATGGAAGATTTAGCCTTTGTTAAAGCATGAAAAAGCGAAAAAAATCGCTAAATAGTAAGTATGAAAAAAACTTGCTGTGTTAAATTCCTTTTAATCACTTTTTTTCTCATGCTTTTTGTAAGGAGGAATGCCTTCTCTTTTGACGCGATTCTTTCATCTAACTCAGCGTATTTGTCAACGCAAAAAAATATCGTTCAGCAAGGGGTTCGCCTTAAATCAAATTTTTTTGATTTAAACGGAAATTTTATTTTTGGAGGTGAAAATAAAATTAAAACTGCGGGCTTAATCATTCTGCCTCATGGTTTTGTCTCCGTTGGATTAGGACAGCTCGCACTCAGTGGATTTATTAATCGATTAAAGAGTCAAACGCTTTCTCGCCAATCACTATTTCATTCACATACTACTGCCGTAAGTGATTTTTCTTACAAGTTATCATCTATAACAGCAAGCATAAACACGCCATATTCTTTTATTTTAGACTTTGAGTTGCAACGTGTGCGTTTTTTTGCAGGGACTTCCATTAGCAAAAATCAAGAATCCTTTAGCAATGAAATAGGATTAAAAATGCCTGTATACGTGGGCTTTGAAGTTTCATTATTTGATTCGCATAAGAAAAAAAATACTTCACGAGAAAAAACTAGGGCTAACTTGATGTTTGTGGGAGGCCGTTTTTACAACGATAATTCCAATACAGAAAAATCATGGTTTTTGCAAAAAGAGTTTTTTTTATCAGGTGCATACCATTATTTTTTAGGCGAGTTTGATTTTTCTTCGCCCTTGCTTTCAGTTTTTAGCAGTGCGTTAATTTCAGAAAATCCATTTAAAAAAATTAGCTTTTTTACTCGTAATGAGTTGTCTTTACGTCTTGACTTTTTCCGCTTTCATACCAAAGTTTTTTATGGTGATGTAAATTATCTGTCATCAGAAGGAAAAATTTTGCGGCAGCCATTTGAAATATATGTAAATCCTCAGTTTGTATTCAATTTTTATAGTATAATTCCTTTTACCATACGTTTTTCCTTTGCAACACAGTTTGAGAAATCTGTTCCATCTGGAATTACTGCAAAAGAAGAAAATACTCTTGATATAAAAAGTGGTGTTTCTTTTAATACAAAAACTTTTTTTATTAGTGGAGACTGGGGGATTGTTGGAGCTCAATATACGAACAGGATTTTTTTCGAAAATAAAACTAATTTTTATTTTTTAGGCGAGTTTTCATGGAAGCCAAAATGGAAAAAACTGCAGCAGGAGTTTTCTATTTCTGCTCAGTATGCTGAGTCAATTGCACAACGAAAGGATAGTCAAAAAGTAACTGTCAACGTAAAGGGAGTATATCGTCCGCTTAATTTATTTAAAACAGAATTGCAAACCTCCTTTGTGATTGATAATGTACCGTCAGAGATTTTTTCTGTTCAAGCAAAATCCTTTTTTAATATAAAAACTAAATTGGTAAATACGCTTTTAAACTCAAAATTTATATGCGAAAAAACAAGCCGTAAGGCGGATATTAAAATGAGCTGGGGAATTGGTGCTACCCTAGAATTTGATGTACTAAATGCTCTGTCTAAGGGAAAACGAAAGTCTAAGTTGTAATTTTTTCTTAAATTGATTTATGGGTATAAAAAAAGCACCCTGTTTAAAGGATGCTTTTTGTCAGCTTAATGACCGTGATTTTGAACTTTATCTTTTTCTTTTTTGATTTTTTGGTCAAGAATATCAATCATTTTATTCAAGGCAGGCTCAAAATCAAAATCCTCAGAAGAAACGTGAGCTTTTATGCCCCAATGAAAATGAATATTGCATTCAAAATCAAATCTCTTATCATATTTTACTGTAATTGATAAATCTTCAATTAAGTCCTGTGCGTATTTAATACGCTCTAATTTTTTGTCAATAATGTCGTGTTTGTCTTGATCTAAGTCAAAACCAACTGCTGATTTTGTAATTTCCATACGTGCCTCCAAAGTTTTAAGTTGTTATAATTATATATCGAGTTTGCAAAAAAAGCAAGTGAAAAGACAGGGCTTGAGATTTCTTGCCGTAGATGATAAAATATTCTTTCAAATTCAAATTTTTAAGTTAAGGAATATTTATGCAGGATCATACAATATCGATGGAAAAAATTGTTAGTTTATGTAAGAGGCGTGGGTTTGTTTTTCAATCAAGTGAAATTTACGGTGGGCAAGCTGGTGCGTGGGACTA
This sequence comes from Treponemataceae bacterium, assembly GCA_051651645.1. Classification (GTDB taxonomy): domain Bacteria; phylum Spirochaetota; class Spirochaetia; order Treponematales; family Treponemataceae; genus JBOFSR01. Next base: position 19,194 of record JBOFSR010000065.1, read on the forward strand.
TGGGCCGTTGGGCATTGAGCTAAAAAATAATATTCAAAAAGCGTGGTGGCGGGCAATGACGCAACTGCATGATAATATTGTGGGGCTTGATGCAGCAATTTTGATGCACCCGCGTGTTTGGGAGGCTTCAGGGCATGTTGCCAATTTTTCTGATCCGCTGGTTGACTGTAAAAAATGCAAGAGTCGTTTTCGCTCTGATAACATGGATCAACAAAAGCTTGAGAAAAGAGAATGTCCTCAGTGCGGCGGGGAACTTACTGAACCACGTGAATTTAATCTCATGTTTAAAACGCATATTGGGGCGGCAGAAGATACTGCAAGCGTTGTGTATTTGCGCCCAGAAACAGCTCAGGGAATTTATGTTAATTATAAAAATATTATTCAGTCAAATCGATTAAAAATTCCGTTTGGGATCGCTCAGGTTGGAAAGGCTTTTCGTAACGAAATTGTAACGAAAAATTTTATTTTTCGCACCTGTGAGTTTGAGCAAATGGAAATGCAATATTTTGTAAAACCTGGTAGCGACGTTGAATCCTTTGAAGCATGGCGAGCAGAGCGGTGGGCATTTTACGAAGCACACGGAATCCGCATGGAAAAACTTCGCTGGCACCATCACGACAAACTTGCACACTATGCAAAAGACGCGTACGACATTGAGTACGAATTCCCCATGGGCTTTCAGGAATTGGAAGGAATTCATAATCGTACGGATTTTGATCTTTCGAAGCACACGGAGTTTTCTGGCAAAGATATGCAATATATTGATCTAGATAGTGGAAATGAGCGCTACATTCCGTATATTATTGAGACATCTGCAGGACTGACGAGAAATCTTTTGATGTTTTTGTGCGATGCCTATGATGAAGAAAAAATTGCCGAAAAAGGCAACGATGATGACTGGCGAACGGTTTTGCGTTTTCATCCAAAGGTTGCTCCCGTTATGGTGGGCGTTTTGCCATTGATGAAAAAAGATGGTCTTGCTGAGTTGGCAAAAGAAATTCAAAACGAATTAAAGGAAGATTTCGTTACGGATTTTGATGTTTCAGGTGCAATTGGCAAGCGTTATCGTCGCCAAGATGAGATTGGAACGCCTTTTTGTATCACGATTGATTACGATTCAAAAGAGGATGGTAGTGTAACGTTGCGATATCGGGACTCAATGAAGCAAGAGCGAGTCAAAAGGAATGAGCTTGCCTCGAAAATTAGAAACGCAATCAAAACGTATAAACGAGGGCAATAGCTATGGAATATGTTTTACTTGGAAAAACGGGACTTTCTGTAAGTCGTACAGGTTTTGGATGCCTGCCGATTCAGCGTGTGGGCGACAGTAAAACATCAACGGCTATTATTCGCAGTGCCTATGATGCAGGCGTTAATTTTTATGATACGGCAAGACTTTATGGCGATAGTGAGTATAAACTCGGCCTTGCTTTAGCGGATGTTCGAAAAAATATCATTATTGCCTCAAAAACAATGAGCGTGACGGCTGAAAAAATACAAAGTGATTTAGAAGAAAGTTTGCGACAGCTTAAAACTGACCATATCGACGTATATCAGGTGCATAATCCATCTTTTGTGCCACGGCCAAACGAAGAAAACAAGGTGTATGACACGCTTTTGCAGGCAAAAAAAGCAGGAAAAATTCGCTTTATTGGCTTTACCAATCATTCCGTGCAGCGGGCAAACGAGGCAACGCTTTCGGGGCTGTATGATACAATTCAATATCCGTTTAGCTATCTTGCTACCGACGATGAAAAAAAATTGGTTGAGCTTTGTGCAGAGAAAAGTGTTGGATTTATTGCAATGAAAAGTCTTTGTGGCGGTCTTTTGAGTAATGCACGCCTTGCTTTTAGTTTTTTGCGACAATATGAACAGGTAATTCCGATTTGGGGCATTCAAAAGCAAGAAGAAATACAAGAAATTTTACGCTATGAAGAAAATCCACCTGCCTTTGATGTGGAAATTCAAGCTGCAATTGACGCTGATAAAAAAAGCTTGATGGGCAATTTTTGTAGAAATTGTGCGTATTGCCAGCCCTGTCCACAAGGTATTCCCATTGAAAATGCAAACCGCATGACGCAACTCTTGACTCGAATGCCTGTAAGCAGCTGGCTTACAAGCGAGTGGCATGATAAAATGCAAAGCATTCGCACTTGTACAAAATGCGGACTGTGTGAAACTCGTTGCCCTTACGGCTTAAAACCCTACGAAACACTGCCAAATCATTTAGATTTTTTTGAACAAATGTGGAATGAGCGAGAAAAATAGAATATTTTACACATTGCAGGGAAGAAGTTGCGGATGAATGGGAAAAACTTAGATTTTTTTTGATACCGCTCTTGACTAATAATACTCTTTTTGATAGGATATTGAGAAGTTTTTGTTTGGAGGTTTCCACTTGGCAGTTAAAAAATCATCTGCAGAAAAAAGACATAAGCAAAGCGAAGTTCGTCGATTAAAAAATAAGGCTGTAAAAAGTTCTGTTCGAACTCATGCAAAAAAATTTGTTAGTGCAGTGCATCATAAAGATGAACCGTTGTCTTCAGAAAAATTAAAACAGCTTGTTAAAGAGCTTGATACCGCAGGAAGAAAAGGTATCTTATCTCGAAATGCTGTTTCTCGTAAAAAATCACGAATGATGAGACTTTATAATTCAGTCTTCGCTGTTGCAAAATAATTTGTTGATTTAAAATGTTGTTGCAGTCTAAAATATTTATGTATAGATGTTTTAGATTGTAGCATTTTGTTTGTAATGAGACGATTAATTTTTATAATAGATTAATCGTCTTTAATTTATATAAGAGGTGTAATTATGAAAAAAATGACAAAAAATGATATCATTAATGGTATTTTTGAAAAAACAAGTCACACAAAAAAATCAATACAAGAAATTGTTGATGCAACTTTTGCTTGTATCAAAGATTCCCTTATTAGTGGATCAAATATTGAACTTCGTGGCTTTGGAATTTTTGAAGTTCGAGAGAGAAAGGGTCGTTCAGGCTTGCGAAATCCTAAAACAGGAGAGCTTTTTAAACTTGAACCACATTCTGTTGTTGTTTTTAGACCTGGAAAGGAAGTAAAAATGGCGGTACGCAAAAATCATCCAGTAAAAATGTAATCTTATTTTATGAATGTATTTTTTCTAATACTTTCAACTTCTTCTTTTAAAAATTTAGGCTTGTTGGTAAGTGCAATTGTTTTATTTGCTTTACCGCAGCCTAATTTTTTTTCTTCAAGCGGCTATCCTTTTTTTGCATACATCGCCTTTGTTCCTCTTTTTTTACTCGTCCGCTTTGTGTCTTGGAAGAGCGTTTGGCTTTGGGGAATTGCTTACGGCGTTGGCTGTTATAGCCTGTATTCATACTGGCTTGCCACTTTTCATCCTTTGGGACTAACGATCATAGCATCCCTGTATGGAATGTATCTTTTATTCACTCTCCCGTTATTGAAACTTTCTATAATGCTTTTTCCTAATAAAGGCTGGCTTGTCCAGTGGATTATTTGGTGTGCTTACGAATATGTAAAAACACTTGGATTTACTGGCTTTCATTATGGCATCATTGGCTATTCTCAATGGCAGTTTTTGCCTCTAATTCAGCTTGCTCAAGTAACAGGGGTTTGGGGGCTTAGTGCTCTAGTATCTTTTCCTTCCGCTTTAATTTCTGACTTTTTTTCAAAAGCTCCCAGCTTAAAGGATTTTTCTTTTGCTAAGGTCTGGTTAAAAAGAAATGGTATTTTTGGAGTAATATGGAGTTTTCTATTTGTTCTGTGTATTGTCTGCGGCCTTTTTTTTCAGCAAGACTTTACAAATGACAATAAAAAAACTGTTGCCTTAATTCAAACAAACTCTGATCCGTGGATTGGGGGAATTACGGCCTATCACCAAGACTTGAAGGTTCTTAAAGATTTGTCTATGCAAGCTATAGCTGAAAATCCTTCAATTGACTTTGTTGTTTGGCCAGAAACAGCGTTTGTTCCTTCTATTGAGTATCATTATCGTCTTCGTAAACAGCGTGATCGCTATGATTTAGTTGATGAGCTGCTCAGCTTTATCGATTCTATGAACGTGCCTTTTATTCTTGGGAATGGATACCGAGTGGAAGGCTATAATCAGCAGGGGGCGTGGGATGAGCTTGATTATAATGCAGCGTTGCTTTTTAAGCCTAATCAAAATGTGATTCCGCCAAATCCTGATAAGTATTTTAAGATGAAACTTGTACCCTTTACAGAGTCTTTTCCTTATGCAAAAATTTTTCCGTCCTTTTATAAAATATTGCTGGAAAATGATACTCATTTGTGGGAGAAGGGGCGTGATCCGACAATTTTTACTATTGATGACGTAAAATTTGCAACGCCTATTTGTTTTGAAGATACGTTTAGTTTTATTGGTAGGCAGTTTGCTCTTGACGGAGCACAGTTTTTTGTAAATCTTTCCAATGATGCATGGTCAAAAAGCTTGGCTTGCCAGTATCAGCATTTATCAATGGCAGTTTTTCGGAGTGTTGAAAATAAAGTGTCATCGGTGCGCTCAACTTCATCGGGGCAAACGGCAATTATTGATCCTAATGGAAAAATTACAGCAATGGCACCAGCATTCACGCAAACGTATTTAGTAGGGGATTTTCCTGTTCGATCTACTGCAAAAAAAACTTTTTATACAAAACATGGTGATTATTTGGGGATTTTTTTCGTGATACTTGCTTGTGTGCTCTTGGTTTACGGATTAATTCGCCGAATAATGGTTTCAAAGAAAACTTGTTAGTAATAGCACTTTCTTGGGTCATTATTTACCATTTTGGCTTATAAAAAAAATGACTGTGTCAAAATGAAACAAAAAAAAACTTGTTTCTATTCAAATGAGTCAAAAAAACTGGAAAATATAACAAAAAACTTGATTTTTTTGCAAAAAAAAAGAAATTTAATATTTTTTTTCTTTTTTTTATGAAATTGGCACAAAAATTGCATAGTAGTATATATACGTTTTTTATGGAGGAAACTATGCAAAAAGTTAAAACAGTAAATTACAGTAATGAACAAAATCTTCTTTCGTTGTACCTGAAAGATATTAATAGAGTGCCCCTTTTGTCTCGTGACGAAGAGGTAGCACTGGCAAAAAAAGCTCAGTTAGGAGATAAAGCTGCAAAAGATAAAATGGTGAGTGCAAATTTACGTTTTGTTGTTAATGTTGCAAAAAAATACCAAAACCATGGGCTTGATTTGACGGATTTAATCAGTGAGGGGAATATTGGCCTGCTTACGGCAATAGAAAGATTTGATGTTTCAAAAGGCTATCATTTTATTTCGTATGCAGTGTGGTGGATTCGCCAGTCAATTCTCAAAGCAATTTGTGAAAAGTCTCGCATGATTCGCCTTCCACTTAATCGTGCGAATGAGCTTGTTCAAATTGAGAAGGCAAAAAAGATTTTGGCTCAGAACCGAAGTGAAGAAGAAGAAATTCAAGAAATTGGCAAAATGCTTAATATGAATGTGGTTCACATTAAAGAAATCCTTGCTATTTCGAATGAAATGATATCGCTTGATTCTCCAGTAAAATCTGACAGTGACAACTCAACCATGGGGGACTTTATTGAGGATTCTCGTGTTGATAGTCCTGAAAGTTCAGCAATTTACAACAACATGGTGAACGATATCAATGGCGTTTTGCAAACTTTGTCAGATAAGGAAGCAAATGTAATTCGCTATCGTTTTGGGCTTGATGGAAAGAAAGCAATGTCGTTAAAAGAAATCGGCGATGTTTTTAATTTAACAAAAGAGCGAATTCGCCAAATTGAAAAAAAGGCAATTCATCGGCTCAAACATCCCAGTCGATTGTCTCGCTTAAAGGATTATATTGCTGCATAGTTTTTCAAAACTCTGCTTTGTAATCTAAATGCGGTCATTTTGATTTATTCAACTAAAAGAACTAAGGCTTGTGTATGCATCCTTGGTTCTTTTTTTATATGACGCTACCATAAATGATTTTATCAAAGATTATAGAAAAAATATTACAAAACTAATTTTTATATTGATTTTATCCTTTTTTATTTGTACAGTCATAAAGAATTGTTGGTTCAAACCCAAAAGGAGATTTTATGGAAGAAATTATTTCGTTGTTGCAAAATAATGCACGATTATCGATTGAGGATATTGCGGCAATGACAAAAAAAACAGAAGCTGACGTTGTCGATATTATAAAAAAATTAGAAAAAGATGGCGTTATTTTAAAATATTCTGCTATCATCAATCCCGATAAAATTGAAAAGCAAAAAGAAGCCGTGCGTGCGGTGATTGAAATTCAGGTTGTTCCGCAGCGGGAACATGGTTTTGATGCGATTGCAAGCCGAATTTATCGTTTTGCTCAGGTAAAATCGCTTTATTTAATGAGCGGCGGCTATGATTTGCAGGTGATAATTGAAGGTGAATCGCTTCAAGAGGTTGCATACTTTGTGGCACGAAAACTTTCTACAATCGAAGGCGTCAAAAGTACAAAAACTCACTTTGTCCTTAAAACGTATAAGGAAAATGACATTGTCTATGTGGATGAGAAAAAAGACACGCGTGAAGGAGTTAGTGCGTAAATGAAAAGAAGCGATCAATTTTCAGAAAAAATGCAAAATATTCCGCCGTCTGGAATTCGTAAGTTTTTTGACCTCATTATTGGACGTGATGATATTATTTCGCTTGGGGTTGGCGAGCCTGATTTTCCAACGCCGTGGGTTATGCGTGAAGAGGCGTATTATCACTTGCAGCAAGGACATACATCCTATACATCAAACTGGGGGCTTGCGGAATTGCGCGAGGAAATCTCCCATTATTTGCAAAAATATAATTTGCAATACAATCCCAAAAATGAGATTTTAATTACGATTGGCGTTTCTGAAGCAATCGATGCTGTTTTGCGTGCGATTCTTAATCCTGATGATGAAATTATTATTTGCGAGCCGTGTTATGTTTCCTACCAGCCGCTTGCAAGTCTTTGTGATGTCAAGCTTATTCATCTTGATACGAGCAAAAATGGATTTTATCCTACGGCGTGCGACATTGAAAAGCTGATTACGCCAAAAACAAAGGCTTTGATGCTCTGCTCTCCGAGTAATCCGACTGGGCGAATGATTCCGCGTGAGGAGCTTGAAAAAATTGCTCGTGTGATAAAAAAGCATGAAATTTGGTGCCTTTCAGATGAGGTTTATTGCGAGCTGGTTTATGATGATAATAAACATACCTCCATTGGCTCGTTCGATGGGATGAAAGATTATACAATTGTTTTGAATGGTTTTTCGAAGGCGTTTGCAATGACTGGTTGGCGCATTGGTTATGTTTGCTGCCCTGCACCGCTTATGGAGTGCGTGCATAAACTGCATCAATATTCTACCATTTGTGCACCGATTATGAGCCAGTACGCTGCTCTTGAGGGATTACGGAGCGGACAATCTGAGGTTGAAAAAATGCGACTGTCGTACCAACAACGACGTAATTTGATGAGTCGGCATTTTGCTTTAATGGACTTGCCTGCATGTGAGCCAGATGGAGCGTTTTATTTTTTTGTAGATATTCGTTCAACGGGTTTGAGTGCAGAGGAATTTGCTCAGCGTTTAATTGATGAGCATCAGGTTGCTGTTGTTCCGGGAAGCGTTTTTGGCTCAGGAGGCGAGGGCTTTATTCGCTGTTGTTACGCAACTGATATTACAAAAATTAAAGAAGCCATGATTCGTATGGCAGCCTTTGTAAAAAAATGTAAAAATATTTCGTGAATCTGACTATTTTTTGAACGTAATAAACTGCGGATAGTTTGTTGCAACAGCCGTTGGCATTGTAACAACTTGAGATTCTCCATTTTGCTCTTGTAGTTTTTTTATCACTTCAGCAACAAATAGTGCATCAAGTCCTTCTCGGTAGCTACTAATATGTGCAATGTAATTTAAGGTTCGTTGTGGCGTGCCACCATTTCGCACCTTTGTTGTTCCCGCATTATACATAGCAAGGGCTGCAACCTCATTTCCAGCTGTATCTAAGCATTTTCGCAAATATGCCAAGCCGTATTGAGCACTTATTTTTGGATCAAAAAAATCTTCCTCAACCAAATGTGGAAAAGAGCGATCATTTAATTGAAAAAGTCCTCTGTCAATTGATAAATTAGTATTTTGATTAGTAGCTCGAGCCCGATATCGACTTTCTGTGTACGCCAGAGCAAAGGCTAGCGAGACAGAAATATTATTTTTATCAGCATTTTCAAGAATAATAGAAGCTATCGCATCGTCGCCTGTGATATGTGAGTAAAACCATTGCACATAATTGCGATAATTTGCGTCACGGTAATAGGATAATCCCAGATCGATTTTTTTATGTGAGGCTGCAACTTTGTTGTATTGAGCAGGCACAAGCTCTTGGTTCATTGTTTCTTCAAGCTCAATAACTGTTGATAGAGAGTAGGTTACAGGGGCAAGTGGAAAAATCTTTTTGACTAAGTAAAAACATAATGAAAACATACAAATAAAAAAAAGCGTTCCCAAAAAAAAATTTATTGAATAACGAGTTTTGACTCTCATTCCTCTGTTTATAAGCATAAGAGTTCTCCATATTTTTTATTTTTAATAAATTTCATATAATAAGAATATATGATTAAATCGTTTAGGACAAGTGGAGTTGCAAAAAATATTAGGATTTGAGAAGGCGATTGTCAAAAAAACTGAAAAATATTCTTCTTGAATATTTTTTTCAAAAAGGATATACTCTTTCTCATGGCTATAATTTCATTGCAATCAGTCAACAAGACATATTTTTTGGGTAAAACTGAAGTTACTGCATTGCACGACGTGTCTTTTGAAATTGAAAAAGGCGACTTTGTTTCTATTATTGGTCCTTCAGGATCTGGTAAGTCAACAATTCTCAATATCTTAGGGTGTATCGATTTGCCAACAGCTGGTACGGTTATTGTTGATAATGTAGAGGTTGCAACCTTAAATGATAAAAAACTTACGCAGCTGCGCCATTCTCTAATTGGATTTATTTTTCAGTCGTTTAACCTTTTGCCTGTTTTGAGCGTCATAGAAAATATTGAGTTTCCTTTGTTGATTGGAAAAAAGCAATCTATTGAAGAAAAAAAGAAAAATAAAGAATATATTGATTTTCTCGTTGAAGCGGTAGGCTTGACAAATTGGAAAACTCATAAGCCAAATGAACTTTCTGGTGGTCAACGCCAACGAGTTGCGATTGCTCGAGCCTTAGTTACGCGTCCTTCGGTGGTGCTTGCAGATGAGCCGACGGCAAACCTTGATAGCAAAACTGGTGAAACTATTATTGATTTAATGAAGAATATTAATCGTGAGCTTTCGACAACCTTTATTTTTTCAACGCATGATCAAAGTATTTATAAAAATGCAGATCACGTTATTCGTTTAAAAGATGGTGAAATTACTGAAAATTTTCGACAGTAGGATTTTGTATGCAGGATTTTTCAATCAGAAAAGCTACGATTGAGGATTTAAAAGATATTTATCGTGTGGAAATACAATCCTTTGAAGATGGCATTTGCGAGGAAAAATCAATTTTTGCCCAACGAATTGAAGTTTTTGCAGATGGATTTTTGCTTTTGTTAAAAGACAAAAAAATTATTGGCTATTTTGCAAGTGAACTTTGGCAATCACCTCTTACAAAAAATAATTTTGAAATAAAAAATTTTATGCTCGGGCATTCACCGAGAGAAACACATGTAAAAAATGGAAATTCTTTGTACCTTTCTTCCATGGGGATTTTGCCAGAGTTTCGTGGCAGTGGTTTAGGAGTACAGTTTTTTACCGAGTGTATGAATTTTGTAACGCAGGAAAATCCTTCCATTCAACAGCAAATTTTACTTGTTAATGAAAATTGGCATCCTGCTCGAGCGATTTATGCAAAGGCTGGTTTTACACAAGTGTGCGTGTTTGAGAATTTTTTTGAGGCAGCAGGCAAAAAATCAGCGGGAATTGTTATGAAAAAAAGGCTGTAGCGTATACTATGAATGATTTTCAGTGGAAAAATTTTTCTAGCTTTCGCGTTGAGTTTAAAAATCAGGTTTCTGCGTGGAAAGAATTGCTTGAAAAAAACAATCTTTCGCAAACGCTCATTGACTTGCAACAAAAAGCTGCTGTTGCAAATAAAACGCCCTTGTATGCCGTTGAAAATCCCTTTGTGTACAATACAGCTCTTGATTCTATTACGCCGCAAAGCAATATAAAACTCATTGTGATTGGCGATAATCCTGGAAAAAATGAGCAACTTGAGTGTAATAAAAGCTATCTTGTGGGGCAGGCAGGAAAAATTGCGGATGGATTTTTCAAAAAAAATGCGGAACTTGCTATTGACTTTAGGAAAAATGTAATTATTTTGAATAAAACGCCTATTCATAGTGCAAAAACAAAGGAATTGAGTTTTATTTTACGGCATGCTCCTCCAATGATTGTAGATCTTTTTTATGAAAGTCAGCTTTGGATGGCAGAAAAAACAGCTGCTTTACATAAGGCTTTAAATCACGGTGGGGAATGTAGTTTGTGGATTGTAGGCTATGGGGAGTTGCGACAAAAGGCCTTGTTTTCGTTGTATCAAGAAACCCTTTCTAAAATTTATTTAAATGATTTGAGTTGTGAGTATGCAAATCGCTTTTTAGTATTCCAGCACTTTTCAATGAATCGTTTTGCAATTGATTTAAATGATTTTTTTAAGGGAAAATATGGTAAATGCGACAATTTTCCTATAAAAGAGGCAATTCAAAAACTGGGGCTTTATCACCGCAAAGAAATATTTTTTTTCTAGCAGCCATTGTTAGCCGTGCGTATATTTTAATTGATATTTTGTATTAAATTGATCAATGCAGGTTTTTGCGACGCATTAATTGACTGCGGCTTTTGCCCTTCAATATCCTCTGGTAAAAAAACTATTTCATCAAGGCGATTGATGTGGTCGTTAAAACCGTTTACCTTAATTGTCCCTTCGCAAATGTCTTCGCCGACCTTTGTTACGGTGAAGGTGCCAAGAATATCTGTTTTTTTGTAATTAAGTGCAATACTTTTGTCCGCCGTTTTAACCATTCCTTTTTTAATAATATTAAAAACTTGGTCTTTTTTTATTCCGTCAGATTTGCCCATATCAATTAAGCCAATGCTCCCGTTTCTTTCGATGAGTTTGCCTTTCTGTTCTAAGCTTGATGCAATTGCTTGGTTTGCTCGTCGTAAAGTGTTGATAAATCTATCATTTCCTGTGCGGTAAATTGTAAAGGAGCTCACTTCTATTCCTGTGCGTGAGACAAAAATTTTGCAGGTTAAATATAAATCATCTTTGTTTTCTTCAAGATTCAAAATGATAAAATAATCTTGACTTCCTTGTCGTGATAAGTTAAAGGCTTCTGAAAAACTATTAATCGCACCGCCGTAAGAGGAGGCTTCTATTAATCCGTCTTGAGAAATAATATGTGCGAGTAAGTCTGAGGTGATTTTATCTGCATCCGCATGATAAAGGTTTACATTTCCATGCTGGTAATAAAGTCCGACTTTGTAGCGGATTCGTTCAAGGTAAAATGGATCAATTTTCCATTTATTGGGAAGACTTGACGTAAGCTGGATGCCAATTGAGGAGAGACGGTCTTCAATGAGCGTTGAAGTGCCTCCTTGTGCTTTTAAAAACTGTAATTGCGAAAAATATCGCTCTGGGTAGCCTTCTTTTAGCAAAATGTCTGCGTAGTCATAGCGTGTTTTGCTATTATTTGGTTCAATCATTAAAGCACGTCGATACTCATATTTAGCTTGTGGTAAAAGATATTTTTGCTGATAGGTTTGTGCTTTTTGAATATGCCACGCTGACCATTGTGAGCGCCGTTTATCTTCAATATCAAGAAAGAAGAAAATTAGTTGCTCAAGAGAGGTTCGCATAATTTCATCTTCAGAATCAATTGATAAGCCTAAAGTATAGGCATTTATTGCCTCTTCAATTTTATTGAGTTTGGTATTTGCAAGCCCTTTTAAAAACCACGCCGAAGTTAGATTTCGGTTTCGTTGCAATCGCTCATCGCATAAAGCAATCACGTCATAAAACCGTGCATTTTGATATAAAATAAATCCGAGTAATTCATACGCCTTGTCATAACTTGGATTTAGATGGACTGCTGCCTGTGCTCGCTGTTCTGCAAGGTAAAAATCCCCATCTTTTGCGTACAAATATGCAGCAAAATAATGCACATCAGGATTTTCGCTGTGGTAGCGGATTGCTTGATTAATGTATGTTTTTGCTTGACGGAGTTTTCCCAGCTCGTAGGAAACAAGGGCTAGTGAAAGAAGAGCCTTGCGATTTTCAGGCTGGCGTTTAAGAATATCAAGATAGTTTGTTTCAGCGGAGCTTATTTTACCTTCAAAAATGTTAAGCTCAGCTAAACCAAAGTATGCATCGCTATCATTTGGATAGACATTCAAAACTTTGGTAAAAATTTGTTTGGCTTCATCAAGGCGATTTAATCCAATAAAAGAAAATCCTTTTATATTTTGAATTGCTGCTTGATTTTTAATATATTTTTCTGCTGACTCGGCATAAAAAATTGCCAGCTCGTATTCGTTCATTGCGTAGCTGCATTCTGCAAGCCCAAACCATGCCTGTCCATAATGTGGATTTAGTTGGACGATTTCTTGATAAAGTTCAATGGCCTGATACCAACTGCGATTTTCTTGATTTTGTTTGGCTTTAGCATAAAGCTCAAATACTGATTTTTCTTGACTTTGAGCAAAAATCTGCAACAATGTGCAACTACAAAAAATAAAGAGAAGAGTTTTTTTTATCATATCCCACCCATTGATTATCCCAAAGTTAAAGGATTTTGAGATTGCTTGTTAAAGACTACTATAAGAATTTATTAGTGTCAAGATACATAAAATACGGCAAAATCTATTGACAAAATGGCCGATTACGTAAAAAATGAAAATATGCAAATTTCTTTATTTTTAGATGAAAAAGTGATTTCGACGCTGCCAGCCTTATTAGATGCAACGGATAGTGATGAAATTGCAAAAACATCGGCTGCTATTGCTGATGCATTTGGTCATTTAGATACATTTAAAAAATTGGTTGACAATGTATCTTCCAATATAGATACAGGTGAAGCAAAGCAACTTTTGAGCTTTTATAACAATCTCAATCTTTTGATACAAAAAACATGGGTGGAAAAACATGACGAGGCTTTGAAAGAGCAACTCCATGTGTATTTAGATATTTACAAGGATGAATTTGAGCATCATAATTATAAAGCTAGTTACGATATTTTTTTGAAAATGCTCAAAAATGTGGTGTTTTTAATGTTTGGCTCTCAAAGCTCTCACGATGATTTTTTAGATTATGCTTTGCGAATTGATCCTTCTTTTGGTATTTTTTGGTGGTATTTTCAAAAATTGCCAGAAACTCACGATTGGACTACCGAGAAGACTCGTATTATTTTGTTGCTTAGTATGATTTTTATTGCTAACTATTAAACAACATGATTAAATTGTGCAGCATTTTTTACTCGCTTTGTAGGCAAAAGAAGGAAATAAATAAAAAGATAAATTGGGTGATGAGATTAAGCTCTCCGCTATATAATAAGGTTAATTTTTGCAATGATTGATAAATCAATTACTTCTGTTTCACAAAAAGGTATTTTTCATCAACGATATATCAGGGACTTACGCAAAGAATTGTTTCGTAAGTCGATCCATATTTGTACTCTTTTTGTTCCGCTACTTGCACAGATAAATTTACCTCTTGCTATTTCTTTGTTGATTGTTGTTTTAGTCGCGTATTTAATTGCAGAATTTTTACGATTACGAGGAAAATCTGTTCTCTTGTTTACCGTTGTTACAATGGCTGCCGCAAGAAAGCGAGATGAAAATCGTTTTGTTTTGGGGCCAGTTACCTTGTGTTTAGGTGTTTTATGTACAATTTCATTTTTTAACGATACCGCCGCTGCAATAGGCATTTGTGCTTTGGCGTTAGGTGATGGCGTTGCAAGCATTATTGGTAAGTTTTGCGGACGGATACGGTTGCCTTTTTTAGGTGGAAAAACGGTAGAGGGTTGTCTTGCCTGCTATATTGCGGTATTTTTTTCAACGTTTTTTATTTCTAAGAATGTGCTGATTTCGCTTGTGATCGCCTTCGTTTCAATGATTATCGAAATGATTCCTTTAAAGGACTTGGATAATCTTTTTATTCCCATAATAGCTGCAGGATTTACGCAGTATTTTTTCAGCTCCTTTTTGTAAGCCGCCTTCTAGTTGTAAAATGCCAGAATAATTGTTGAAATAATGCCGTTAAGGCAGATTGCTATGCTGCTAAAGGCTCCTTCGACTTCACCAAGTTCTATTGCACGAGTTGTTCCAAGTGCATGACTACAGGTGCCAATCCCGAGCCCTGTAGCAAGCGGATTGTTTATTCTAAAGAGTTTTGCAAGAAAGGGTGAAAGTACATTGCCTGTAAGTCCTGCAATCAACACCGCACTGGCTGTTAACGCCGCAATTCCACCTTTTTCTTGTGCAATGGGAAGTGCAATCGCCGTGGTAATTGATTTAGGCAACAGTGAGAATGTGAGAGTGTCGTTCAATCCAAAGAAGGTGCATAGTACGTGAACGCTTGCAATGCTTACAACAGAGCCAACGCTGACGCCTATTAAAACAGGGAGCATGTTCTTTTTTATGAGGGCAAGCTGATTAAACATGCCAATAGCAAGACTTACCGTTGTGAACGGTAAAAAAAGATTGATGATATCTGCCCCTGATTTGAAGTTTTTGTATGGTATTTTTGTTGTTACGAGCAAGGTGATGCAAAGGCACATCGAAATAATCAAAGGGTTAAAAATCACTATTTTCAATCGTGATTGGATAATAAGACCAATTTTGAACGTTATTATGCAAAGAAAAAGCCCAAAATAGGGATTGCTTGTCAGTGTGAGTATAAAATCATGCATGATTAATCCTTTGCTAGTTTTGATTGTAAAATCATTATAATTTTTACTGTGCCTGCTGTTGCAAGAAAGGTTGCAATCGTTGAAATAATGCAAATTAATATAAACTGAATCCAAATAGGCTTGAGTAAATCAAAAACTTCTATAATGCCAACCGTTGATGGCAAAAAGAAAAAAGCCATATTGCTCTTAAAAAAGGCACTCAATTCCTCAATTTGTTTTATTCGTATAACACGGACAATCAATAAGATGAGAAGAATGAGCATTGCAATCACGCTGCTTGGAAATGCAAAGGGTAATAAGAGCGATATAGCCTGAGCTAGGAGGCAGAGAAAAGCAAAAATTCCTAATTGGATAAAGATTTTCATGGTTATACTACCTCCTAATGGTGTTTTATTCAGCTTAGCGGTTTTGCTTAAAGGTCAAATATATTTGAAAAAGCTTTTAAAGCTCCATCGCTTTGTCCTGCGAGTACTTTTTTTGTCAAAATCTTCCCAAGCTGTACGCCTTCTTGGTCAAAACTATTTACATTCCACACAAAACCCTGAAACATGATTTTGTTTTCATAGTGAGCAAGAAGTACTCCAAGTGTCTGCGGATTCAGTTGTTTTCCGTAAATAAGGCTTGAAGGTCTTCCTCCTGCAAAATTTTTATTTGGATCGGCATTTTCACTTCCGCATGCAAAGGCAACAATTTGGGCGACTAGATTTGCACAAAGCTTTGTTTGACTCGTTGAGCCCTCCACTGTAATGTCGGTGTTCGTTTGATTATCAGTAAAGCCAATAAATTGCAAGGGGATAATATCAGTTCCTTGATGAAGAAGCTGATAAAATGAATGCTGTCCATTTGTGCCAGGCTCACCAAAAATAATTGGGCCTGTTTTGTAGCTGATTGGCTTGCCAAAGCGATTAACCGTTTTGCCGTTTGATTCCATATCCGCTTGTTGTAAGTGAGCTGGAAATCGACTAAGTGCTTGACTATATGGCAAGATAGCTGTTGATGGATAATCTTGTATATTTCTCTCATAAACACCAATGAGTGCATCTAAAAGAGATGGATTTTCTAAAATATTTGCATTTGTTGCCGTTTTATCCGCTTCGTTTGCACCATTCAAAAAGCACTCAAAAGTTGATGCTCCAAAGGCAAGTGAAAGCACTACTCCTCCAACTGCAGATGTTGAAGAAAAACGCCCGCCAATAAAGTCATCAATATAGAAGGAGTCAAGATAGTTTGCGTTGTTTGCAAGCGGGCTGGTTTGGCTTGTTACGGCAACCATGTGCTTTGCAGGATTGAGATTTGCTTTTTGTAAAAAATCTTTTACGAATAATTCATTGGCAAGAGTTTCTTGCGTTGTGCCGCTTTTTGAGACAAGGACAAATACTGTTCTGTTAATATCAATATTTTGCATAACGGCCGTTGCATCATCGGGATCAACATTAGAAATAAAAAAAGCTTTCATTTTGTTTTTATTATTTGCTTTTGCCCATTGCTCGAGAGCTAGATACATTGCTCTCGGACCAAGATCTGAGCCGCCAATTCCAATTTGAACAACGGTTGTAAAAGTTTCTGATTTTTCATTAGTTATATGTCCGCTATGAACTTTGTTTGCAAAATCATTTATTTTTTTTTGTTCCCCTGCATAAAAAGAGTGTAAGTTTTTCCCTTCATGCGTAACATCTTTCCCCAGCTGTCCGCGTGTTAAGTGATGCAAAACTTTTCGATTTTCGCCTGTGTTAATTATTTCACCCTCATACAGGCTTTTAAATTTTTGAGTTAACTGGCATTCATCCGATAATTCTTGTAAAACAGTAAGAATCTGTTCGTTTATTTGTTTTGCACTGTAGTTGTAGGTTAAACCACCAGCCATTTTTGTCTCAAAAGATTGTACTCTTTTTTCTGTTAGATCCGTTTTTAGATTCACTAAACCTTTTAGTGAAAGTAATTTTTTAAAAGATTGATGCGAGTCAGCATTTTCCCATGTTATCATACATACCTCATTATATAATGTTCTGTTTTAAGCACTTGTATGATACAAGGATTTAATTTTTCCGTCAATACAAAAAAATTGTATAAACTCTGTTAAGCGTCGTTTTAGAGCTTAAAAAAAGGTGCCAACATTAGTAAAATATATAAAAAAACTAGTTGACACAAAACAAGAAACTATGTAAAATGATTGTTGTGTGATTTTTAATTTAAAAGATTAGGAGAATGAAAGTGGAAAAAGTGATTAAAAAACAAATTGGAAAACTAGTAATCGTGGGTATTTTCGCACTTGTATTCGGAGTATTTAGCGGCTGTTCATTTGAAAATGAATCCGAGAAGGCAGGCGGTGTTTTGGAGTTTGAGGGTGGCAAAGAAGTCAGCGTTAATCTTGAAGATGGATATTATCAAATAAAACTTTCTCGTTCCGTAACTGGAATAGTTACTTATGACAGTGTAAATAAAACTGTTGCCGATGTTGGCAGAGATGGTAGGGTTGAGCTTTTTAATGAAGGAGCTACCGTTATCGATGTACGTCGCCTTGCAACCGCGACAGCAGAGGCCTTGCACGAGAGAATTACCCTGCACGTAAAGAGAAGAGAAAATAGTGAGCTTGGAGAAGTGAAACTAGCCTTGAGTAAACAAGAGACGGTGCTTGAAGTTGGCGGGGAAGAAAAGTTGGTTGTAGTAGAAGTTGTTGGAAGTCGTGATGTGCGAATTGTAGAGGGTGTTGACTGGGATAGTGATGATAAACGTGTGGCAACGGCAGAGGGTGGCGTTATTCGAGGTGTAAGCGTTGGTAAAACAATCATCAGAGCACGGGTTGGAGGTGAAGAGAAGGCGTGTGAGGTAGAAGTTTTAGCTGTAGCAGAGCCTGTAAAGACTATAGAAATCGTTATTAACAAAAGCGAGATTGCTGAGGGCGCGGCTGCTTTACTGTATGCTGAGGTAACCCCAAAAAAAGCGACGCGGCAGATGATTAGCTGGCGAAGTGAGCCTGCAGGTATTGTCGATATTAAGGGGAATGTCCTCATTGGTGTCTCTGAAGGGAAGGCAACAATCATTGCACAAGCTGAGGGGATGGTTCAAGCGACTAAAGAAATCCGTGTTACGAAGAAAGAAGTGCAACAGGTACACTCAATAAAGATAGTTCCCTCTGCAATCGAGGTTTCTGTTGGCTCTGTTATTGAAGTGGGCTATGAAATTGAGCCTAAGGGTAGCAAAGTTGGAAGTCTTGAGTGGTCAAGTAGTGATGAGAGTCTTTTTGAAGTTGATGAAGGGATAATCCAAGGGCTTAGTGTTGGTGAGGGTGAAGTTGAGGTTCGCCTTGAGGGAACGATGATTGTAGGGAAGGCGAAGGTTGTTGTTAG
>JBOFSR010000066.1:0-1490 GCA_051651645.1 Treponemataceae bacterium
GGCATAGCACTCATGTCGCCGCCCTTTCCAAACGCTGCTTTTGCCCCCTGTAAGGCTTTATCGGCAGCCTGCTTTCCGTGAATAACCGCCGTTACCTCATAGGCAAGTTTTTCTTTTGCAAGATTTATATCGCCCTCCAAGGTAATTTGCTTGCACTCGGCAACACTCAAAAAAGTAAACAACAGCAAAAACTTAAGGACATCAGCGTCATCAACATTACGCCAATATTGAAAAAAATCATACTCAGTTGTCAGTGAAGGATCTAAAAACAAGGCTCCTTTTTCTGATTTTCCCATCTTTTTTCCATCGGATCGCGTAATAAGTGGAAAAGTCAATCCATACACTTGATGTCCAGTTTTTCGTCGAATAAGGTCAATTCCTGCAACGATGTTACCCCACTGATCATCACCACCAATTTGCAAGCAACAATTATGTCTTTGATGCAATTGCAAATAATCAAAACTTTGCAAAAGTTGATAATTGAACTCGATAAATGTTAAGCCCGTTTCCATTCGTTTTTTGTAAGATTCGAAGGTGAGCATTCGATTGACAGAAAAACACGAACCAATATCGCGAAGAAAATCAATATAATTAAGATCGGCAAGCCAATTTTTATTATTATCACTAAGAGCACTCTTGCCATCAAAGCCAATAAAGGTGTCAAGTTGCCTTTCTATCGCACGCACATTTTCATCTATTTGATCGTAAGTAAGCATTTTACGCATCTCGGTCTTACCGCTGGGGTCTCCAATGCGTGCCGTCCCTCCTCCAATGAGGGCAATGCCCGTATGACCTGCCTGATGAAGGTGGCGTAAAGCAAAAAAAGGCACCATGTGCCCAATATGGAGACTACTTGCTGTTGGATCAACGCCTACATAAAAAGCAACAGAACCTTTATCCATTAAGGCAGAAAGTCCTTCAACATCAGTGCATTGTTGAAAAAAACCGCGTTCTTTTAGTGTTTGTAGTTCTTGATTCATACTATTATCCTTAAGATGATGCCAAAATAAAGAATTTTGTGGTGCATCGAGTAATATTTATTTTCAAGCAGTATAGCAAAAAAAATAATCACTGTCTACTTTAATAAATATGAGAAAGAAGATTGCGATTTTTAATTTGTTTCTATAAAATATAATCTTTTGGCATCTTCATTTGCGTCATGTAACCGCCAGCGAAAACAACAAGGCGAGTTATTGCACGACTGAACTTGCTTCAGTATATGCAACGCTATTACAAAAAAGGAGACTAGAAATATATCTAGCACTCCTTTTTTTATGCTCTAATCAATTTTGATTGGGTAGTTTGCTGTCAACACTTCAATCTTTGTCTTATTATTGCCGTCATGGTTAGCTGATAAAGCAAGAGAATAGATTTAAGAATAACGGAGAAAAGGCGGGATTTGACGGGATATATTGGGATTTATTTTGTAATTGAGTTGCACAGACGAACAAAGTTTCGTTATGAAACTCATTTGCTGAATATTTGTGAAA
>JBOFSR010000067.1:0-3687 GCA_051651645.1 Treponemataceae bacterium
CTTCGTTGGTAAAATTAATGTTCTCAACACGCAAAATATTATTGCCAATATCACGGTCGGGCTTAAAGTTGACATACGGAAACTTTCTTGTCGTAACGTGCAATTCTTCAAGGGCAAGTTTGTCGTACACTTTTTTACGACTTGTCGCTTGCTTACTTTTTGCCGCATTGGAAGAAAATCGTAAAATAAATTCTTTTAAGTCCTTCATTTTTTCTTCACGTTTTTTTGCTTGATCCTTTGACTGGCGTTGCATAATTTGGCTCATTTGATACCAAAAATCGTAGTTTCCGCTAAAAGTATTAATTTTTCCATAGTCAATATCGCAAATGCACGTACAGACCGAGTTGAGAAAATGCCTGTCATGGCTTACCACAATAACGGTGTTTGGAAAATTGATTAAAAACTCTTCAAGCCACGCAATTGATTCCAAATCTAAACCGTTTGTCGGTTCATCAAGTAAAAGAATTTCAGGATTTCCAAAAATCGCCTGTGCCAAAAGAACACGCACTTTTTGACTTTCATCCAGCTCACTCATCATTCGCTCGTGGTATTCTTCTTCTAAGCCCAAGCCCGAAAGGATTTTTTCAATTTGATTTTCTGCTTCCCAGCCATCAAGATCTGCGTACTCTGCTTCAAGCTCGCTTGCTTTAATGCCATCGGCTTCGGTAAAATCTTCTTTTTCGTAAATTGCATCTTTTGCTTTTTGGCATTCATAGAGTTTTGGATGCCCCACAAGCACCGTCTCTTTTACCGAGTAGGCGTCAAAGGCAAAGTGATCCTGCTTAAGGACAGCCATTCGCTCGCCAGTACCAATGGAAATAGTGCCAGAATCATGCTCAATTTCGCCAGAAAGCACTTTCAAAAAGGTTGACTTTCCTGCTCCATTTGCACCAATTATTCCATAGCAATTTCCATGCGTAAATTTTAAATTAACATCTTTGAATAAAGGGCGATCCCCAAATTTTACACTTACATCACTTACTGTTATCAATGTATATTTCCTTACAAATTTATTTCAATTCTTACAATTGAATTCCATTATAGCAAATTTTTTCTTATTGTTGCAAGCCTTTTAGTTTAGCAACACAATGTTGGTTAGTAAAAAAATCCGCTCAAGGGATTAAAAATTACTTTCTTTCATTAAATTATGATATTTTTCTGCAATGGAGAGCGTTTTTTTTGCAGAAAGCCCTATATAACTTTCTGGTGTTGTAAAAAGATTATTATCAATTTGTAGCTTTTTCATTGCACCTTCAATATGCTGATACACTTCAGTGTGAGATTTTAGCACCTCGTAAAAAGGCTTATTCATTTCAAAAGCCTCAAACGTAATTTTTCTAATCAACTCATGCGCATTTGATTCACCACTTTGAGCGAGCAAAATATATGCAGGCTCTGCTAGCACACCACCTTGAACAGATCCGCCTGCGTTAGTAAGATTTTTGAGCATTTGTTCTTTATCAACATTGAGTGATGCGATGATTTTTTTCATTCGGCTCGTTGCAAGTGAAAATCCTGCAAGATAGTCTACAATAAATCGTTGTGATGCTGAGTTAGTTAAATCTCTTTGATGCTCAGATATTTGATCCATGTAAAAGCTCATAATTCGTGGAGAAAAAGTCTTCCAAAGGCTTTTTACATGCTCGCAATTCCACGGGTTTCGTTTTTGGGGCATTGTTGACGATCCAACCTGTGTTGCATCAAAAAACTCCTGCACCTCATTAATTTCTGAGCGTTGCAAGTGACGTAGGTCATCAGCAAGATTTGCAATAATTCCAAAACTGATATTTAACTCAAGCAAAAGTCTCAATAAATCTTCTGGCTCTGTCAACTGATGTGAGTATTCGCTGGGCTGCAAGCTCAAATACGACAGATACATTCTTTCAAAATCAATGGGATTTTTTACAATCATTTGCATAGCATTGTAGCACCCAACAGCACCAGAGAGTTTGCCTTTGAGGTTTTGCGAAAGCTCTGTAATACGGAGAATTGACTTACCAAGGCGTGCAACGTACTCCGCGATAGCAAAGCCAAAAGTAATGGGAACAGCATGTTGACCATGTGTTCTTCCCACCTGTGGCGTATAAGCCTCTTTTTTAGCAAGATCACAAAGCAATAGCTCTAAATCCTTAAGCAATGGAATTATTCCCTCTTGCATACATTTTTTTATGCGGTAGGATTGTGCCGTGTCCAAAATATCAACACTGGTTGCACCTAAATGCACAAAAGAAGCAAAATCTTTAAGGCTTTGTTTTTGTGACACATGATTTTTAAGCACATTTACCAAGGCTCGAATATTATGCTTTGTCTTCTCTTCTTCCTTATAGACTTCATCGGGTGTAATTTTTTCACTCAAAACATCAAGTTGTTTTTCAATTTCTTTATTAAGCAATTGATTTTCGTGCAAATGAGACTTTATAAGAGCAAGCTCAGCTTTTATACAAGAATGAATACTTGCATTTTCTGATAAGTGGAAAGAAATCATGTCAAAAACTTCTTTTTCTGCAAGTGAATAGCGATGATCAAGAGGCGAAAGATTAGAAAAGATATTGCGTTCGTTCATAAATACTAGTATTAAAGAAGAAAGCATTTTAGTCAATAACCTCTCTTACAAGATTATAGTAGCTGATCAATAAAAATTGATTTTACCGCTGACAAATAATGCTTTAATCAATATGAACGAAAGCCTTTAGTGTGCAATAACCGAGTCCGTAAGATAACTTACGACAGTTACAGCAATATACGCGAGCAATAAAACAATGCCAAAAGGACGTTTAATAGAGTCTTTTGAAAACAAAATTGATGTGCGAAAAACAATCAAGACAAAAATCATTGCGGGGAAAAGCACGGTAAAAAAGTTAATATCAACAAAAAGTCCACCCTTTGTCACGGCAGCTGAAAGTCCCACTACAAATAAAATATTTAAAATATCGGCACCGATTATATTACCAATTGCAAGGTCGCCATGCCCTTTTTTGGCTGAGGTTATGGCCGTAATCAATTCGGGCAAAGAAGTTCCAAAGGCAACAAGGGTTGCGGCAATAATTGTTTCTGGAATTTTAAGGCGAAGTGCAGTTTGCTCAACCGCAGGAATGAGCACTTTTGAAGAAATTATTACAAGAAAAATGCCTAAAATCAATTTACAAGCTACGAGCAAAAGGCTTTCATTTGAGCTTGCCTCAATCTCCTCAGTTGGCATATTTTTTGAGCTTCTTACTGTATAAATAAGGTATATAACGAGCAAAAACAAAAAAACAAAGCCAACAAACTGCGGAATTTGTCCACCATTGTGAAGAACATTAAAAGTTTTTGCAAAAACAAAGCTTACAAAGACAAGCAATAAACCCGCATTGAACTGAATCCAACCTTGTGTATTAACAACCGCTTTTTTAAACGGCAGAGGCTGGATGATTGCAGCCAAACCCAAAATTAGTCCTGTATCGCAAATAACTGATCCGACGGCATTTCCCAAAGCAAGACCAGGAGAGCCTTTTAGTGCTGACATTACAGAAACGGTAACCTCAGGCAACGTAGTTCCCAAACTTACAACCGTTGCTCCGATCAGCATTTTAGGAATTCCCCAGCGAATTGAAAGTGCTACCGCTTGGTCAACTAAAATATCTGCACCCTTTCCAAGAACGGCAAGCGTTACAGCAATAATTGCAAACAAAACAAAAAAATCCCCCT
>JBOFSR010000068.1:0-1719 GCA_051651645.1 Treponemataceae bacterium
GAATAGCCAGAAATCATGTTAAAAAACATTGTTGTATCATGTGCAATTTCTGTGTTTGCAGTAAAAAGAGAGATATCTGCGTATAATCGAGCTGTTTTCTCGTTGTAATTTCCTGTTGAAAGATGAACATAGCGTTGAATCCCATCAAGTTCTTTTCTTACAATCATCATTACTTTTGCGTGAACTTTGAGGTTTGCAATACCGTGTATGACAATAACGCCTGATCGTTCAAGTCGTGCAGCCCATGAGATGTTTTGTTTTTCATCAAATCGAGCTTTAAGCTCCATAAAAACTGTTACTTGTTTGCCCTTTTTTGCAGCTTTTTCAAGTGCATGCAAAATCGGGGAGTTGCTACTAGTGCGATACAGCGTAATCTTTATAGCAAGCACATTTGCATCCTCACTTGCATCATTCAGCAGTTTTATCACAGGGTCGTATGTATGGTAGGGAACAAAAAGCATACAATCTTTTTGCAGGATTTTCTCCCACAAAGGCTCATCTTCAGTTAAATCAGGGTGAGCAAAATGCTTCCATGCAGGGTATTTCAGATGACTAAATCCTTCTAAATCAGTAATATCAATGAGGGTTTTAGGATCAATTAGCTCATTAATAACATATAAATCTTCTTCACTCAAACCTAATCGCTGTTGTAATATTGCCGTTATTTTTGGACTATCTGCTGTACAAACCATTCTTACAACAAAGGATGACTGGCGTTTCTCTAGGACTTCTTCCATTGCTTGAATAAAGTCTTCTTCGCGTTGCTCATCAACGGCAAAATCTGCATCACGCGTGATTTTGAAAAGAGCGCTCTGTTCAACACGGTACCCTGGAAAAAGCTTTGTGCCAAAGGTGCAAATAATATCATCTAAAACAGTAAATTTATACGTATTATTTGTGCTAGGTAAAAAAACTATGCGTTTTATACTCGTTGGAAGCTGGACTATTGCAAGTGGCTGAGTTTCATTGCTTTGAGCAAATTCTTCAAAAAGCTCATTTGTATCAAACATTTTTTTTAACAGAAAAGCAGCATGTAATCGTAAGTTAGTAAGATGAGGAAAATGTTCTGCTGAGTCAGCTCTTAGTGGTGTTAAAAGGGGAAAGATTTCTTCTTGAAAGAGGTTTTCTAAAAAAACTTTATCCTGTGTGCTATAGTGAGATGGAGAGATATATTCAATGTGATTTTTCTTAAGATCCGCTAAAATATTGTCATGCAAGTGACTATACTGCAAGTTGATAAGCTGATGCACCCGTTTAGAAATTAAGCTCAGCTGCTCTTTTGCACTCAGGCCAGAAGAGTCTTTATACTGCGGATTATTTTTTACTTGACGTTTTAATCCTGCCACACGAACCATAAAAAACTCATCAAAGTTTGAAGTTACAATGCCTAGAAATTTTAAGCGCTCGAACAAAGGCACACGAGTATCAAAGGCTTCTGAAAGCACCCGTGCGTTAAATTCAATCCATGAAAGTTCTCGATTAAAATAGGAAAAATTATTCTTCATACCTATGAATTCAGTTTTGCTGCTGCAATAAAGTCCTTAAAAAGTGGATGAGCCTTGTTTGGGCGTGATTTGAACTCTGGATGAAACTGAGCTCCCACCATCCATGGGTGATCTTTTTGTTCAACTATCTCAACAAGATTTCGCTCGGTATTTATGCCACTTAAAAGCAAGCTTGATTTTTCAAAAGCTTCTTTATATTTATTGTTAAATTCAT
>JBOFSR010000069.1:0-14772 GCA_051651645.1 Treponemataceae bacterium
ATTGTGACTCGCTGCCTCTTGCCAGCTCATGTTGTCAAATCCGATTGATGTGATAATTGTTGAAAAAAGTGGAAGATAGCTAAAATCTGATGAATCAAGTATATCAACGGGTAGTGCAAGCAAAAAATAGGTAATGCCGTTGGTAAGGTCCTTGTTGCACAGAATAGGCACGCTATTTTGCTCGAGGTAATCGGTGTGAATGCAATCAACATCAGCAGACAAATCGCTTGGCTTCAAATGCGGAATAAGTGCAATGACTTCAGGATTATCTTCTGTTTGCTGAAAATTTTGCAAGTCGGCATGATTTTTTTTGACTATTTCGCATGGAACATTCATTTTTTCAATGAGTTTTAGTGTTTTTTTTGTAAAGTTTTTTTCATAATTTTTGTCTGGATAAACAGTCAGCAACACACGATGATTGTTGTCAATAAAAAGCTTTTTAATCAATTTTTGCAAATATGTTGAATCATTTTTAAAATTTTCTTTCACTTTGTCAAAAAGGCGAGAATTAATGAGCGTATCTTCGGGGTGCTTGCCGTGGAGCCAGCCTTTTAATGCACGGCGCATTAGTATGAGCGAAAAAGGGCCGCTTGAACGGCGAATTTCTCGGTTCGAAAAATCCAGTGCCATAATAGCCGCGTCAAGGTCATCCTGAGAAACACCATTTTGGTAAATATCTTGCAGCACATTTAATACAATTTTTTCGAGTTTTTTTGCATTTTGCATTTTTATGCCACGAAGCCCAACGGCAAAACAACCTTGTTTTAATTCGGTTTCAAGGCCACTTGCAGGTGCAATGTCTTCACCAAGACCGCATTCAAGTAACGCTTGATTCATAGGAGATGCATCATGACCGAGCAAAATCTCACTGAGAAAAATTGCCTCCATCATCGAAATTCCATCGGTAGTGTCTGAAATCGCCCAGCAAATAAGAGCCGTCGCGTCTTTATCTTCAGAGCTACATGGAGCAGGAATGCTAATTTCCTTTGGCTCAGAAAAAGGCTTTGCAAAGGGAATATCTTCGCAGGGATTTTCTTTTTTTGTAAAATGCTGGAGGAATTTTTCTTCTAAGAAATCAATTTGTTTTTCGGTCGAAATATTTCCGCATAAAAAAAGCCTGCAATTTGAAGGATGATAAAACTGTTTATGAAAATTAAGAAACTGCTCGTATGTAAGCTCGGGAATACACTCAGGATCCCCGCCAGAATCCTCTTGATAAGGCGTCCCCTCAAGTAAGGCTCTGTATGTCCAATCATTAGCGATACTTTCAAGGTTTGAATAATTGCCTTTCATTTCATTATAGACAACTCCTTGCAAACATTGTTGATTGTTTTCGTCGATTTCAAGGTGATACGCTTCTTGCATAAAGATTTTTTCATCGAGCAAGGGGAAAAAAACAGCGTCGCCGTAAACCGAAAAAAGATTAAAATAATCCGCCTCAATCATGGAACTTGCAGGATAAACGGTTTTATCGGGGAATGTCATTGCATTCAAAAATGTTTTTACACTTTGGCTTGAAAGCTGAATAAAGGGATCTTTTATAGGATAATTTTTTGAACCGCACAAAACCGAATGCTCTAAAATATGGGCAACTCCGCTTGATGTTTGCGGTGGCGTTTTGAACGCAAAGCTAAAAAGATTTTCAGCATCGTCATTGTGAATGTGATATATTTCCATGCCCGTAATTGCATGGCGTAAAAAAATGCCCTTTGCCTTTAATTCAGGCAAATCGCTTACCGATATAACTTTAAAATTCTTGTATGTGTCATTTTTATTCATACCGTATTATACAAAAAAATGAAGAAAAGGTAAGCGTCTTACTCAAAAATAGAAATTTATTTTAGCTTGCTCTACAAAATTTCAAACATAACTGAAACAGTAACGCGAATATCGCTCGATCCAGGATTTATTGGTGTAGCTGAATCATAAGCGACTTCTTGATTCGAAGAAAGCTTTGCATTCGCAAATCGTGGTTGTTGCATGGGACTTGTTTCTTGGATACTCAAGGCTTTCCCTAATTTCCCGCCTGCAGCTTCAACAAGCGTTCTTGCATTTTCTTCTGCTTGCTTGATAGCTTCAATGCGGGCAAGCTTAATAGCTTCACTTGTATCGCTTGCAGAAAAAACAAGGCTCGAAAGCTGATTTGCACCCGCACTAACAGCCGCATCAATAATATCCCCAACGGTGGCAATATTTTTTATAGTAATCATTAAATCATTTGAAACACGGTACAAGCCTGGTTCTGATTTACCACTTTGATAATTCATTTCTTGAAAAAGATTAAAATTCCCTGTTGAAAAAGAATCCTTGGCAACACCCATTTGTTGAATGATTTTTTGCACATTCGTCATTTTTTCCGCATTTTCAGAGGTTGCTTTTGTGACCGAATCACTTCTCGTAATAACGGCAAGGTTAATAGTAGCCCGATCTGGATCCACTTTAACAGCCCCAATTCCTGCAACGCTAATGGTTTTTACATCCGTTTTGCTAAAAGAAAAGGCAGCCATAATGCTACATGTAAAAAGTGCATAAAAAATAATTTTTTTCATTTTTGTTCCTTATTAATATAATTTCTATAACATACTCATTCTATTGAAAAAAGTCTACTGCGGAATTTCGCTTGAAAAGTCATATTTGTATTCTCCAAGTGCGTCAAAATCAATATCGTTTATTAAGTCCCCATATATTTTTTGGAGTAGCTCTTCCTCATCTTGATTGATGGTATTGATAAGTTCTTGTAATTCAAGAGCCTTTTTTGCTGCCACTAATGCTCGTTTTGCAGGATCAAAATTTTTATCAATGTCCAAGATTTTTTGCCAGTAATCGATTGATTGCTCAAGCTTTCCTTGCGAATAGTGATATAATCCTGCTGAATAAAGGTTATCAATATGTGATTGGAGATTTTTTCTTCCGCCATCGCCTAAATTAACTTTTGCAGAAAGGCTAAAACGATTAAACGGATTTAATGATGAGGATAAATCAAGCGTGTATGTTGCGGTAACTTTGATTTTTAGAAAAGCTGTCTCAAGGCCAAGGGAGATTCTTGGATTTGCTCCTTTGACGCCAAAGCCACTGTGAAGAGAAATAAAGTCTGTGAAAAGAACCGAAAATCCAATAGCGGCATACGGATATTCATACTCGTCAAGATTGAGAAGATTGATTGGTTGTTGAAACTCAAGAGCGATGATAAAAGGGCGAATGGGACGGTATGAAACTCCAAAAGCGATTTTTGTTGGCACAGGATCGTCCAAAGTGATGGATTTTCCAAAGCCTGTAATTGATGCCCCTAAGTTAAGGACGGAAAGTCCAATGCTTAAATTGGGTTCGCGTGAAATATAAAACTTGCCAAAAGAAAATCGAGTTTTAATTCCAACGTCGGCGATAAAGGCGAGCCCTGACTGAGAAAGCCCTGAGCCTGACGAGGGGATGTCGGTGTCTTTGTCAGCATAATCGGGCATTCCTCTGTAAGCCAGCTTTAAACTGCCTCCAAAAGAAATGCCTTTGAAGTCGTAGCCTGCTAAAAAATTATAGGCCGCATTTAAAGATACCACGGTTTCTGTGTAGTATCCGCTTGCGTTTCGCCAGCCTAAAATATTGTATTCCGTGAAAGGTACATAAAAAACGCGTAAGCCAAGTCCATAGCCAAAATTGCCAAAGCGTTGAGAAAAGGCAATCGCGTCAAGTGCAGAATCTGCAATCCACGCGTTGTGAAAAGCTGCAAATTCGGTGTTTTCTAAAGTCGCCGCTCCTGCAGGATTATACTCGAGGTAGCTAATGTCATCTGCAAGCCCTGTAAAAGCTCCGCCCATTGCTTCTGATCGCCCTCCCGAAGGAATATTTAAGGAGCGAAAGGATGTTCGTCCCTCATTGGGAGAAATCATTGATTCTAAAAAAGAGCTAAATGCATCATAAAAATCATTATAATCAAGAGAAAAAGTGGGGATAACAAGGCTAATGAGAAATATATTTAATAATATATTTTTTTTGATATTCATGCGTTATAATAGTATCGTACCTTTGACTTGTGCAAATTAAGCGAAAAGTAATTCTTTTTAGTTAATATAGATTATTTTACATAAAAATCGCTTTATTTGCTACTGAGCAACAAGATAATCAACAATTTTTTCGCCAACTTTACCAAAGTTTGTAAGGCATTCACTTTTTAAAGTTTTGATTGCCTGTGTATATTCACTGCTGGTAAACATTTTTTTTATTGTTGGGATTAAATCGTCAAAGGTTTTTTTAGTAATTACGCTACCAATTTTTTTACCCGCAGTTTCAATCCACGGCTCTGTGCTAAAATCGGCACACTCGTATTCTGTCATATCGCCTAAGGGAATTGCAAGGGTAATTACTGGCCTGTCATACAAAAGGGCAAAATCAAAGCGGACTGCAGAGGTGTCAGAAATAAGCACATCTGCCTTGCTCATTGAAATGGTGCCATCGGGCTGCGTATCCCACGTGATATTTTTAAAAGATTCAAGGCGTTTTTGTAAATTTTCTAAAACGTTTTTTTCGACCTTCCAGCTTTGTGGATGAGGGCGAATGATGAGGTCAAAATCTTCTTTAGCAAGTTGCTCAATAAAATCTGTTCCATAAGAGCTCAAAAATCCCTTTGATCCCCATGACGGTGCAAGTAAAATTGTCTTACCGTTTGTTTTTGTGTCTGCGGGGATTTTTTGTGCCATGACATCTAAGTAGGGTAAGCCGACTGAAACAAGCTTTTTTTGCGGCAGGTTGCGCAGTTTTTCGGTGAATCGAATGCTTTCGGTGCAATGATCGCCAACCATTAAAACTTCATCGTAGTAATCAAGTGATTGTTTGTGATATAAGGCTATGTCATCAATAGCATGAAAGATATGGATAAGGCGTTTGATTTTTGCTGGGCGTGGTAACGGAAAGCCTGCCGTTCCAATATTGGGCGTTGTCGTAATCATCGCGTCGCCTTCAACACGTGCTAAGCGGGCATAGGCTGCAGCTCCCTCGCCAAGATACTGAGCAAACATTGTTGACTCCTCGTAATCTAGGCCTGGATCTTCTATGTCGGTGGTGTAATAGCTAAAAGGGATTTTTCTTTCTAAGAGGTTGTCAACAAGTGGTTTGAATGTGTTCCAGTAAGACTTGCCCTCACAAAAGAGAATGATTTTTGATGTGTCAATGAGCGTTTGAGTTTTTTCGGCAAATCCCATTTTTCGAGCAATCACATAGTACGCACCTTTTAGAGAGTAAAATAATGCTCCAATAATGCTGGTAACAACGAACACAAGTACGTTTCCTGTTGCAGGGTCGAGGTAGGCAAACGCGGGAAAAGCAAAAACTGCTAAGAACAAAAATAAAACGTATAAAAATTTAATCTTTTTCATGGTAAATCCTTTTTTATAAAATCCCTTGCAAAGCATGGATTAACTTGTCGTTGTGATATTATTATGCAATCATCATCAATTTTTAACAAATACTTTACGTTAAAATTATACTTTTGTAAACCCTTTACAAGAGATGATTTAATTCTCTACCGTAAAAATATGTGGGCTCATTTCATCTTTCCAGCTGGGGTCTGGTAAATTGTAGTTTTCTCCATATATTTCAATTAATCGTTTTGTTGAGTTTCGAGGAATTTGTGTTTCTATTCCCATAAATCGTACTTGTTCGAGTGTTGAATTGCTTAATTTATAGCCATAAATTATATTACCTTTTGACTGAAAATATGTAAAAACCTTATTGCCAACACGCTCAAATAAAAAAACTTCTATTTCAATTCCATTGTAATTATATTTTAAATATTTCAGTTGATTTTCTCTATGCAAGGCATCAATTCTTTTAAATCCTTCTTGCTCCAAACAAATCAGAAAATCTGCGGTAATTTCATCTTGCATAATGCCAATATCAAAGTTAATGTCATGACCAATAAAACTATTATCTCGAACTTTTCCTAACAGAGTGCCAAAATCGAGCCAGTATTTAACGTTTGTTCGTTGAGAAACCCTGTTGAGAATTATTAAAATTTCTTTTCCGTTTGATAAAAGATTTTCGGACAGTTTTTCTTTTTTTATTTTTTCTTGACGAATTGTTTTGTATTGTTGTTCTTTAATGTATGAAATCAGGCTTTTAAAGCAGAGTTTAAAGAGAATGTTAATGATAATAATCATAACAGCAATAGCTGATGCAGCTCCAATGTCACCTGCATCGCTTTTACTAATCATCATTACAGAAATGAGGCGCGTATTTGTTGTGTACAAAAAAATCACTGCAGAAATCGTTATCATTGAGTTAATAAAAAAGTAGGAAAAGCTTTCTAAAATTGAGCTTAATGAAAGCGGAATAATTACTTTGAAAACTGTTTGATACCATGAAACGCCCATAACATCAGAAATTAACTCGTATTCTTTATCCAGTTTTTTGAGGTTGCTTGTTATTGTTAAAAATGGGGTTGCAAAAAAGTGAATGATATTTGCAATGATCAAAATACCAAAAGTACCGTATAAAAAATTTAGAGGATTATTTTTCGCGTTAAAAAAGAAAATATATGAAAGCCCGATTGTAAGACCTGGAATTGCATTTGGCAAAATTGACAAAAAATACCCAATTTTTCTTACTAAAGGAATTTCTCTTTCGCGTTCAACAAAGTACGCAATGACAAAGCAAATAAAGGTGCCAAAAATAGCGGTAAAAAATGAACCAATAATCGAGTTGAATAAAATATACCAGACACTTTCGCCCATAATAGTAAAACTATAGGCTTGAAGCGTGAGTGTCATATTATATGGCCAATTTTTTACAAGCGATGATAAAATTACGGTGCTAAAAAAAATTAAATTAATAAAAATAATTGTGTAATTAAAAAATCCATAAAAAATATCACGAGCAGGATTATCCTTGATGGTATATTTTGTTGATTTTGAATCAATTTTACTATTTCTTTTTTGAAACGCTAAGTCCACACAAAAAGCAATTATTGCAGGGCCTAATAAAAAAATCCCAATTGTTGCTCCCATTGACATATTTTGCTGTCCAATCACTTGCTTGAAAATATCGGTTGCTAAAACATTGTAATTTCCGCCAATGACTTTAGGGGCTCCAAAATCGGTAAAACTCAATGTAAAGGCGGTAAAAATACCCGTAATTAAACTGTATTTAATATTTGGAACCGTTATAGTAAAAAATTGTTTAAACTTCGATATGCCCATGAGATCTGCAACTTCATACGTTCTGTAGTCTTCTGTTTTGAAGCTTAAAGAATACATTAAAAAAAGCACGGGAAAAATAAATATGACTTCAGCAATTACAATCCCCAAAAATCCATAAATAGGAATAGTGATTCCAAAGTAGCGAGTGACAATTCCTTGCTTACCAAAAAGATAAATCAAGGCAATTCCATGCGTCATTGTTGGAGAAAAAAGTGGGATTAACACAAGGAGCTCTAAAAATTTTTTTCCCTTTATCTTTGTGCGATTTACTCCGTAGGCAAAAAAGAGAGCAAGAATTGTTGCAATCAAAGTAACCAAAAGTGCAACTGAAAAACTATTAAAGAGTGAATTAAGGCTGTTGGGGTTTGTTATATAGGTTTTGAAGTTTGCAAGCCCCACAAAGTTTTTATTTTCATTATAAAAAGCTTTGGTGAACAATGTTGCAAGAGGAAAAACAATTGCAATCAGTAAAAAAATAATTCCTGTGAAAATAAAAAGTTGTTTTAAGATTTTTTTTTGCATGCTTTTACAATCCGTGTAGTGCTCTAATTTTTTTCTGATATATTAATGTAGAGTTCGCTTTTTTCAATAATTTGTTTTATTTCTTTTGAAAGAACATCCAAAAAAATAGTTTCTTCATTGTACTTCAGGGTGACTCGATAAAAAGCACCACGAAATTCAATATCAATAATTTTTGCTAAAATATAATCATCGAGCGGAGTAAGAGAAAATTCCAATTTTTCTGGTCTGATTGAACAGACTTCCCCTGTATCCTTCGTAATAAAATTTATTTTTCCAATAAAATCTGCTACAAAAATATCTTTTGGATTGTTATAAATTTCTTCTGGGGTATCAACCTGAACAATTTCCCCACCGTTCATAATGGCGATTTTGTCTGCCATTGTTAAAGCTTCCTCTTGATCATGGGTTACCATAATCGTTGTAATACCGAGTTTTTTTTGCAAAGCTCTAATATCAAGGCGTAATTTTTCACGAACTTTTGCATCTAACGCTGACAGTGGCTCATCAAGCAAAAGAATATTAGGCTCCATTGCTAAAGCTCGTGCCAAAGAAACTCTTTGTTGTTGTCCGCCACTCATTTCATCAGGATATTTATCTTGTATATGCAATAAATTCACCAAAATCAAAACTTCATCAATTTTCTTTTTGCGATCAGCCTTTGATTTAATCTTATTTTTTAAACCGTACTCAATATTTTGGAAAACAGTCATATTGGGAAAGAGTGCATATGACTGAAAAACCATGCTTAAATTTCTTTGGGAGGGAAGAAGACTTGTGATATTTTTATCTTTCAAAAACAGGGAACCAGAATTTGCCTTTTCCAATCCTGAAATAATTCTTAAAAGCGTCGTTTTGCCGCATCCAGATGGACCTAAAAAGCAAATAAATTCCCCTTTATTTATTTCTAAATTAATGCCTTTGAGAACTTCAATTTTTCCAAAGTTTTTATGAACATTCTGGATTTTTAAATATGACATCGACACTCCAAAAAATTACTTGCCAAATCGGCGTTCCCATTCTTGTAAAATACGAGATCTGTTTTCGCCTGCCCAAGCCAAGTCGTTATTTATCATTTGTGCATACACATCAGATGGATATCCCTGTAACTGGGGTTTTACTCGTGTATCTGTTACCACGCCGCGGTTTTGTGCATACATTTTCATTGCATTTTCAGAAATTGCCCACTTTGCAAAAATTTCAGCTTCAGGTTTTATTGTCTCTTTTTTTACCAATCCAACAATTTCCATCTCCCAGCCAGAACCTTCTTGTGGAAAAATTGTTTTTATAGGAGATCCCTTTGCCTCTTCCTTTAAACTTTCAAAAGCCATTCCAATTCCAATCGTAGCTTCACCTTGAGCCGCCATTCGCGTGGGAGCACTGCCAGAATGAACATACATTGATATATTTTTATTTAAATTTTCCATATATTCCCACGCTTTTTCTTCTCCCATCAATTGAATCCACGCGGATACTGTTAAAAATCCAGTTCCAGAAGATGCAGGATTTGGCATTACAATTTTTTGGCTGTATTCTTCTCTCAATAAATCAGCATAACTGATAGGTATCGTTAAACTAACTCCTTCAATCGTGTTGAAGGTAAATGATGTCATCCAAGAACTGATCCCAACCCAGCGAGGCAGTGTTGATTGCGTATCATAAAATTTTGAGTCAATATCTTTAATATCATAATCTAATGATGCCATGTGTTCTTCATTTAAGAGCAATCCGCTTGCAGCAACTCCCCAAAGAATATCTGCTTGAGGGTTCGATTTTTCTGCATCAAATTTTGCAGCGATAACTCCGCTTGAATCTCTAATAATATTAAGTTTTATATCAGGATATTCTTTATTAAAGGCTTCAATATAACTTGGTAAATAATCTTCTTCAAAAGACGAATAAATTGTTATTTCTTTTTTTTCATTTTTTGAGTTGCATCCCATTAATAAAAAAACAAAAAACACCACCCCTGCCATAATTTTTACTGATTTCATCATTACTTTTCTCCCTTTTCCAACATTTTTGGATATATTGTTTGTATAACTTTATTGAGCTGAAACTCATCATCAATTTCAGACCACAAAAAACCTTGAGATAAAACATACGAAATCTTTCTTTTGTTTGCTAAGGCTGCAAGACAGTATTCGTAACCGATTTTTACATTATCATGATTTTCAAAATAATCACACATATCTTGATATAACGATAGTGAAAATTTAGTAATTCCTGTTAGCTCTCCAATTTTTTCTTCCGTGCCTGTAAGCTTATGTTTGAGAATAGAAGTGATTCTATCATCTAAAAGTTCAAAATAATAATCATCAGAATTTTTTTTATCTTCACTCAAGAGAAGAGCATCTTTTTCAGGATAATTGATTAACTCTCTAAGCCCAGAGGTTTCATAAATTAAATCGCCCTCAAGAAGTAAAAAATCAGTAGCTAAGAGGTTTTTTGCACAGTAAAAACTCGCCATGCTTCCTGTTGTTGCATAATCTTTATTTTCCACTAATTCAATGTTTTTGTATTTTTTAACAAGCGAGCTAAAATGTTTTTTTAAATGTCCAACAACAATAATAATTTTCTCAATCGGAAATAGTTGCAATTTCTCAATAGAGCGTTCTATGAGTGACTTGCTGTTAATTTGCAAAAAAGGCTTTGGGATTTCATTATTGGTAACGCCTCTCAGTCGTGTCCCCATTCCCGCTGCCAAAATAACTGCTTGCATTGCATACTCCAATTTTTATTCTTCATGAAGAGCATTAAAATGACTTTTCATAGTAATGTGCAGGATTGTAGCGTAAAAAAACAGGATTGTCAAAGCCCTATTTAACTAAAAATGTTAAATCCTGTAATCAGTCATATCAATTGATATTACATTAGTTATGAGTTTGTTTTGTTTTCAAAATGTTGATGGGCGGAACCCCTTGACTATAAAGATATTTTTGAGTAGACTAATGAGCTATATTAATTTGGGTGAGGTAGTATGATTTTTCCATTAGAAGATTTAGTAAAATTTAAGAGTAATATATATGAAATTACTTGTGCGTCAAGTCGCCGTGCGTATCAGCTTGCAGTTTTGCAGGATGCCTCTTATGACAGCGAGCGTGACGGAAAGCTTGTTTCTCTTGCGGCAAATCAGCTTTTTACAAAAAAAATTGATTACCGCCTTGATACTTAGGAGAATTATACTATAAAAATTCCCGTAGTTATTATTTTTGGAGCGACAGCCTCTGGAAAAACAAGTCTTGCAGAGCGTCTTTTTACAGACGCTTTTTCTGCTTTAAAAGATTGCTCTGAGATTATAAGTGCTGATTCTATGCAAGTTTACACTGGTATGGATATTGGAACTGCAAAGCCGAGCAAGGAGCTTCTGCAAAAACTACCCCATCATTTGATAAATATTTGCCCTCCTGATGCGCAATTTAGCACATCGCAGTTTGTAAATCATGCAGACCGTGCTTGTCAAGAGATTTTTGCACGGAAAAAAATTCCTGTTATACTGGGTGGAACCGCATTTTATATCAAAAATTTTATGTACGGATTGCCAACCACTCCCCAAGCTGACTTGCAGGTGCGAAAAAAGCTTCAAGCAGAATGTGCTGTTTTGGGGAAGGACGCGATGTTTGAGAGGCTTGTTCGCGTTGATGCAATATCAGCTCAAAAAATTAATCCGAATGATGAGTATCGAATTTTGCGTGCTTTAGAAGTTTTGGAGGCACACGGAAGAGCGTTGAGTTCGTATTCCCTTTCGAATCAATTGAGAAGTGCGTATGATTTTTGCATTATTGCATTGGATCGGCCTCGTGAAGAATTGTATCAGAGAATAAATGATCGAGTTGAGCTGATGTTTGAGCAGGGACTTGAATGCGAAGTTAAAAATTTGATTACGAGCGGCTTTACAAAAGAAACTCCCGCTATGAAAGCTATTGGCTATCGCGAATTTTTTTTAGAAAATGACTTGCAAAAAATCAAAATGCTCATCCAGCATAACAGCAGAAAATATGCAAAACGCCAAATCACTTTTTTTAAGGCTATTGAAAATGTTATCTGGTTTGACGCTGATGATGAAGAAAAAATAAAAAATCACATTTGTAGCTTTCTAAAAAGCAATGGGTTTTTACAAAAAAGTGCGAATTCTTAAAATAATTTAGATTGTAGACTTATCAATCCTGCCTCTTTTGTTGATTTTGCAAGCCTTGTATCATCCCCTAATTTCTTGACATTTTGCTATCTTTGCATTATAAAAGAACGTATGAATACCTATCCAATCCCCCTCCCAAAAAAAATTGATGCACAGTCAGGCTTTTTTTCTGTGCCAAAAACGTTGAATATTTTTTGCTCAAAAGAATTTGAAAATGATGTAGAAATTTTTATTTTGCAAACCCGTAGTTTTTTGAACGTAGAAAAATCGTGCAAAGAATCGGCTCATATTATTCTTGAAATTAAGCCAAGTCTTGCGGATGAAGGCTACAAAATTGAAATTACAGAAAAATCAATATGTATAAAAGCGTCTTTTTCTAGCGGTGCGTATTTTGCGTTGCAAACAATTCGCCAGTTTTTAATGACGGATGAAAAAACCATTTCGTGTTGCACGATTGATGATGATCCTCAATTTTCATGGCGCGGATTAATGCTTGATACGGCACGCAGTTTTTTTAGCGTTGAGTTTATTGAAAAATTGCTTGACGCAATGAGCCTTCATCGATTAAATCGATTTCACTGGCATTTAACCGATGATCAGTCTTGGCGCCTTCCTATTGAAGAGTACCCAAATTTGATAGAAATTGGAGCTCGCTCGCAAGATCCTCGCGTAACGTATCCAAAAACGGCTCGAAAAAAAATGCATTATACGCATGATGAAATTCGCCGTGTCGTAGAATTTGCAAAAAATCGCCACATTGAGGTCATTCCCGAGATTGAAACACCAGGTCACGCCTCGTCAATTTTGGCATCGTATCCTCGTTTTGGCTGCACAAAGGGGCCGTATTCTGTTGAAAATCGATTTGGCATTTTTGATGATGTGCTTTGTGTTGGCAATGATGATGTACTAAAGTTCCTTGAGACTGTTTTTAAGACGGTTGCAAAACTTTTTCCGTCAAAATATATTCACATTGGCGGCGATGAGTGTCCGCACGTTCGCTGGAAGGATTGTCCGTCTTGTCAGCAACGAATGAAAGATTATTCTCTTGATAATGTTGATCAGTTGCAAAGTTGGATGACGGTGCAAGTTTCTAAGCTGGTCAAAAGTGTTGGCAAAACTCCCATTGGCTGGGATGAAGTGCTTGACGATACAGAAAAATTGGGCTTGCCAAAGGACGTGATTGTTATGTCATGGCGAGGGATTGCAGGCGGTGAGAAAGCGGCGACGCTTGGCCATCAAGTCATTATGGCTCCGTATGATCAGGGCTGTTATTTGGATTATCCTCACCTTGAAAGTGCTGAGGAGCCCGGTTTACATAATTTTACCACAGTAAAAAAATCCTACGATTATAATCCGATTCCGAAAGATTTTCCGTTGGACAAAGCAAAAAATATTATTGGCGGGCAAGGAAATGTGTGGTCTGAGCTTTTGAGCTTTTCCCGCTGGGCAGAATATATGATTTTCCCTCGCTTGTGTGCAATTTCTGAGGCATTGTGGCTTCCCGCAGACCAAAAAGATTTTGCCGATTTTAGCGAACGCTTACAAACCCATTATAAACGACTTGACCAACTTGACTTGCTCTATTATAAAGGCAAACTTGATGACGCAACAACTGAAGATTTTAGCAGAACATAAGAGCGTTACCATTTAAAATTAAAAAACCACCAAACGGCGGATTTTTAAACTGCACAATGCAGATCCCTCAAAGGGACGATTTGAATAAATTCGTATTTGAACTTATGGTGTTATTTTGAATGGTAATCAAACTTTTGAAGGCTTTTAGCCCTCTTTATCTTGGAGATTATTAGAAATGAATTATTGCTAGTTTTTAGTTAAGGCTAAAGGAGAGATGCTTATCTCTCAAACGATATATGATATTTTTTTGTCTCGATACGACGATAGTATTTCGCACGTATTTAGATTACCAGAGCGGTAAACAACGCTTTTTGGTGTAAAGCTTATCCATATTAAAGAAGATGAGCTTCATCTACTTGATGGTTGTGTATACACTACGTCTGATATTGATAGTGTTATTGAGTCTTTTGGGGACGCTGATGAGGATACGAAGAAAGTTCTTGAAAAGGCGTCTTTTCAAGAAGTATTTGATTTTGAGGGCTTACGATTTATTAAGCTTTCAGCAATGACTTACGGCAGGAGATACGTTGAAAGAAATAGGCTAGCAACGGTTGCTTTAGGGAGCAGATATTTTGTATGCGTAGATAAAATTAACACACGAGTAGATAAAGCTATAAAAGTTAGTCTTTTTTAGGAAGTATACGATTGAAGATGGAGTGGTTTCAAAATTGACACGTGTTGATTTTAGAAGAATGTGGTGAAAAAATAAAACAAAGTGCTTGTACAAAAAAAAGCCTTGTGCTATATTCTGTTACACAACGCATGACATTCCGTGAAACGGTGTGAAATGCGTTGCAAATGATTGAAAAGTTTAGTAAGTCTTGACATCTTTTTCTGAAGTTTTCCTTTGGAAATGTCGAATGAATAAACCATACAATGTTGAAAAAACTCACGCAGGGTGATTCTTTCTTTTTTAGATAAAATCGCTTGGGTTTATTAGCTTGATTAGTAATTCTCTTTTGAGAATACGAATATAGTGCATGTTTTGATTGTCAAAATATGTGAAATTAAAAGCCTTGTGTTTTTAATGTTGATCTTTGAAACAAATAGGGAAGGGAAAGAAACGAATTTTGTAAAGCTTGCTTTGCAAAATAGTCAGCAGAAAAGTACTATTCGTAAAAGTTTACTTTTGCAAATTAAGAATGTAAACGAGAGAAAAATCTTTCGTTAATTCCTTTAATTAATTGAAGGGGTTAAATATTGAAATGAATCATTAGCCCTAGTGGCTTATGAATAAATCATGGAGAGTTTGATCCTGGCTCAGAACGAACGCTGGCGGCGCGTCTTAAGCATGCA
>JBOFSR010000070.1:0-26479 GCA_051651645.1 Treponemataceae bacterium
CAAAAGATTAATAGGGTCTGAGTTTTCATAGATCTCTATCAAACTGCTAGTTGCTTTTAATTCTTTAACAAACTTAGTATCAGAAACAACTATTTCAAAAGTATCTTTTATATTTCCTGACGTAGCGGTAATTTTTGCAGTTCCAGCACTCATTGCCTCTACTAATCCTGTGCTTGTACCTGAACCAGAAACCTTCGCAACAAGTGTATCATCCGACGTCCACTCAAAAGCATCTACAGAAGCATCTGCAGGTGTTTTTTGCACAGTTAACACTAACTCATCTTTTAAAGATAATACACGACTCTCTTGGGTATTTATAATTTTAATCCCAGTAAGAGCTTTTACAATAGTTACAGGAAGAGGTTCTCCATTTACATACATCATGCCTAAGGAAAGAGGTTCTGATTTGGCAATAATTTTATACTGCACTGTATTACCAGTTACCTGATAAAGCTCTGAAGAAAGATATTTGTCATCAAGGGTTAATTTTATATCCCCTACTTGAGATGCATCAGCAACAGTAATGGATATAATTTCCTCTGTTCCTGTATCAATAACCAAATGCTTAGGATCTATTTTTTGTATGTCAACAGTTGGCTCTATAACACTAACTACACAGCTATCAAACTTAGATAAGGTATCTGAAAACACATATAACTGGTGCGTTCCGAGAGCACTCTTACTCTTAGCAGTTACATCAACATATACAGCATCACCCTCTATTACAAGATTAGCAGACAATCCTGATGGAGACTTATCAAACTCTACTTTCAATTGAGCTTCAGCAAAATCAATATTTGATGAAGGAGTTGTCTTAACGGATAAACGTTGAGTTTTACCTACAAAAACTTTATTCACTTTCTCGACAAATGCTAAAGAGTGAAGAGTTTTATCTTGACCAACAGGAGAAACAACTATTGTACAAACGGCAGCTTTATCTGTGCCGTCTATTTTAGCAACAAGCTCAATACTTCCTTTTTCTAGTCCTGTTACCGTTGCAATATTATTAGAAGTAGTCAAAGATACGACACCTTGACCTGTTACATCCCAAATCACTTTAGGAGTGCCACTTGCATTATTAATTGTTGCAACTATATCAATAGTGTCACCAATATTTAAATATTCAACACTAGATAACAAAGTAATAGCCATTTCAGCAGCTAAAGGTTCTCCTTCAACGAGGAAAACTAAGGCCTCACTTAAAAAGCTGTATTCAGCAGAAGCAGCTCTATTAACAGTAATAGTTGCAGAACCAGGACTCTTAAAAGTAACTAATCCTTGTTTGTCAACATCAGCAACTTTCTCATTGCTACTTTTGTACGTCAAAACTCCACTTATAGATTTTGACAATTGAATTTGATAGGTGTTTTCACCGCTACTCAAATCAACTACAACGTCGCTCTTGCCACCAGAAAATTCAATTTTCTCTTCAGGCAATGCTTCAAATGTACAT
The DNA here is from genome assembly GCA_051651645.1 of Treponemataceae bacterium. GTDB lineage: Bacteria > Spirochaetota > Spirochaetia > Treponematales > Treponemataceae > JBOFSR01. The sequence continues at coordinate 1,454 of JBOFSR010000070.1, forward strand.
GATGCGAATACCATCATTAACAATACTACTAAATAGAATACTTTCTTCATACAGACCTCTCTCTCTCCATTTTATACCGTTACTTTAACGTAATTCATATTTTACACAGTTTCATTACCTTTGTCAACAAATTTTGAAAAAAATATATTCTTTTTGTTTGAAAATATTTTTATTAACAAATGAGACTTGCGATAATACATACTTTTCTAATATAATATCGGCATGTTTTCAAAGAATCTTTATTACTCTTGCTGCAGTTGTCCTCGTAAATGTTCTACCAATCGTAATAATGGAGAACTTGGCTTTTGCAAAGAAATATCTAACATAAAGCTTGCATGGGCAGGCTTACACTTTGGAGAGGAGCCCTTAATCACAGTAAAAGGCGGCTCTGGTGCTATTTTTGTTAGCGGATGCAATTTACAATGTAGCTTTTGTCAGAATTATCAAATTTCCCAAAAGGGACTAGGAAAAATACTTTCTATAGAAGAATTTGTACTAATTTGTTTATCCCTTCAAGAGGCAGGAGCAGAAAACATTAACATTGTTACAGGCAGTCACGCCGTTCCCTTCTTAGCACAAGCCCTAACCTATGCAAAAAAACAAGGCTTAAAGCTGCCAATTTGTTGGAATTCCTCAGCCTATGAAACTATTGAATCGCTTGAAATGCTCAAAGGGATTGTTGATATTTGGCTTCCTGACCTTAAAAGCCTGAATCCGCTTATGTCGCAAGAGCTCTTCAAGGCAAAAGATTATCCTCGCATAGCAAGCAGGGCAATAAAATGGATGATAAACAACACTCCGATTAAAATCAGCAAAGACAAAATGCTAAGCGGTGTAATTATGCGCCATTTAATTTTACCAGGCAGATTTGATGACTCAAAAAGTGTAATTGAGTGGTTTAGTCAACACGCAACAAATAAAACATACCTTTCACTTATGACACAATATACGCCTGTGCAATTCAATCGTGAAGATTTTGCAAGTCGTGAAGTATCGTTAGAGGCATTTCAAAATCGGTATGTAGAGCAAGATGAATTTGAAAAAATGCAAACTGTTTTACATGATTACAATATTGAAAACGGATTTTTTCAAGAATTAATTCAAGATTCATCGTGGCTACCCGACTTTAATCATAAAAATCCTTTTTCCTCTGATCTTGCAAAAACCATATGGCATTGGACAGATTAATTACAAAATCAAATATTTTTTCGAATTAATCTATTGACTTTCGTTTTTATTATATGCTACTATAAAAAAAGTCGGGCCCATAGCTCAGTTGGTTAGAGCAGTGGACTCATAATCCATTGGTCCTAGGTTCAAGTCCTAGTAGGCCCAAAAAGACATTACTATGGTGATGTCTTTTTTTTATATACTGAATACAAAGATATTTAACACAAGCACTTGATTTTTTTTTAACACTCTTCTACCCTTACGTATGATCGATATGACTGAAGGCAAGCCTTCAAAATTAATAATTCGCTTTGCACTCCCTCTTTTGGCTGGAAATATTTTGCAGCAAATGTACAACCTTGTTGACAGTATAATTGTTGGCAGTTTTGTAGGAAAAGAAGCTCTTGCCGCTGTTGGCAACTCATTTTTAATTATGTTTTTTCTCATTTCGCTTTTTGGCGGGATCGCACTAGGAACAACAATTTTAATTTCACAATATTTTGGTGCCAAAGAGTACAAAAAAATAAAAGCCGTTATAGACACCGTTTACATTGCCATGTCTTTTATTGCACTTTTTGTAACAATTATTGGATTTTTTTCAAGTGATTTTATTTTACGACTTTTAAATACCCCTGATGGCAAAACGTTTGAAATGTCAAAAATTTATTTGCAAACACTCTTTTTAGGAACCATTGCAAACTTTGGCTACAATATTAATGCAGGTTTTTTGCAAGGCCTTGGCGACAGCAAAACATCACTTTTATTTTTAGCAATCGCAACAGCCATCAATATTGCCCTTGACTTACTTTTTGTCATTGTCTTTGATATGGGCGTTTTCGGCGTTGCACTAGCAACAATTGTTGCACAAAGCATATCCTTTATTTTTGGGCTTTTATACATCAACAAAAAAATTCCCTTGCTAAAAGTTAATTTTCTTTCAATGCAATTTAATCAAACCGAGCTTTCAAAAACAGTGAAGATTGGTCTTCCGATTGGTATGCAAAATATGCTTTTTTCACTAGGGGCAATGGCGTTACAGCGACTGATTAATGGCTACGGGCCAGATTTTATGGCAGGCTACAGCGCCGTTAATAAAATTGATCCCTTTGTTTTTATGCCGATTTTAAGCTTTTCAATGGCTTTGACAACCTATGTTGGACAAAATGTCGGAGCAAAACGACTAGATCGAGTATATGAAGGGGTTAAATCTTCGCTACTTATAACACTGTCAGTAACTGCACTTATGAGTATTTTCGTTTTTATTTTTGGTAAGCCTTTTTTGATGAGCTTCACCAAAGATGAATCGGTCATCCAAGTTGGACTTGCCTTTATTCACCGCTTAATGCCTGCATATATTTTACTCCCAAGCCTTTTTATGATCAATTCTTCAATTAGAGGACTCGGAAATTCCATTGCACCACTTTTTATCTCAATGGTTTCAATGTTTATTATCCGCATTCCCGCAGCCTACATTTTAGATTTATTTTGGGGAAAATACGCGATTTTTCATTGTTATTTAGTTGGCTGGATTGTAGGAAACACCGTTGCTATTCCCTACTTTTTTTATGACAAGAAAAAACGAGCAAGCGAATTATTAAAAATACAAACAGGTTAACAAGATTATTTTTTTATTGAAATTACTGCTGTAATCGATTACTTATTGCGGTGACTGTTGTCGAAGCTGTTTTTGATCCCTTCAAAAATGCAAACAATTCTTGCAAAATTACCGAATTAAAGTATGTTTCTTTTAATCCCGCCGTTTCTGTTGTTTTACAATTTTCTAAAACATTCTTCCATGCATACATCCAAAGATCCTTTTTAATTTCAGCATCCTCAAAAATATTTTTATTTGCAGGTAACAACTTTGTTTTCTTGAAATAATCAATCATTATATCCGAACTAGTGATAAAGTCAACAAACTTTGCCGCATCTAAAAACTTTTTTGACGACCGAACAACAATAAAAGCATCACCCTCTGTAAAAACAAAAGTTTTTTTTCCTCGACTTACAACTGGTCGCTGAATAGGTATTATATCCAAATTATTTGTCGCACCCAATAAGTCTTTGTCTGCAAAAGAGGCCTCAATAAAGGCAACTTTACCATCTTTAAAAAGTTTATACGATTCATCTTTTGTTAAGTGAGGCAAAATATACTGTGCATTATATATTTTTTTATACCAATTTAAGGTTGCAATTCCTTCTGGAGAATTAATTTGTGACTGTCTTTTCTCATCAAAAAAATGTCCCCCATGAGCCCACAACCAAACCATAAAGTTTTCTGCACCCTGTAAAGAATCATTCACAATAAGTGCATAGGGAAGAATAGGGAAAGAAGAAGTTTTTCCTTTGTTTTTAGGGTGATTAGTTTTTACATACTCAAGAGCTTTGGCAAAATCATTAATAGTCCTAATTTCAAAGTCAACGCCTGCTTCTTGAAGGATTTTCTTATTAACAATTAAAGTTCTCGGATTTAACGACAAAGGAATAGCGCAGTTTTCTTTATTATTTACCGTTACTTGCAGACCACCAGTAAAATAATTTTTGTCAAGAAAATTCTTTGAAAAAACTGGATTTAGACTCCCCACTACACCCATGGTTGAAAGAAAGTTAAATGTTGACAACTGGATTTGAGCAATGTCTACATCAATTTTTCCTAAAGATGCGTTAATAAGCTGAGTAACTATATTGTCTTTACTAGCATTTACTTGTGATACTAAGTCTCCTGCTGGAGCAAATCTATTATACTCATCAACAAGCAACTTGATCTGTGACGTAGAAACAGAGTCTGTACCAGCCCAGTTAAGCCACTTCATATTATATTGATAGGGAATTACCGTTTGCTTTTGTGCAGAAATAAAAACAAAGCTCAGTATGAGAAAAAAAATTAGCGTGATTTTTCTCACATATACTCCTTTGCATTAATGGGGTATAATTAATACTGCTTGGAAATGATTTATTTTAAACAATAAACTTTGGGCGGTGAGGGGCTCGAACCCCCGACCCTCTCGGTGTAAACGAGACGCTCTCCCAGCTGAGCTAACCGCCCAAGATGTTAGTAATCTACCATGCTTGAAAAAAAATGTCAACATCTAATAGTAAAAAAATTAATTTTTTATCATTTTGCTGTGCACGGTGCTATCACATGTTTTTACTTGCAAAATCAGCTAAAAAAGAGAATCTGTCATTTTTGCAAAAAAAGTAACGAGAATATTTATAAAAAAATAAAATCCTTTTAGCAACAAGGAAAAAATTGATATACTAGCAGGAAAAATTACGGCAACTACAACACAAATAAAACTCAAAATAAAAAAAACACTTACTAACGGACTAACAAAAATTGTTGCGATAATTCCTATTGGAGTAAAGAAAGAGAAAAAGTACAAAGACAAGGGGGATGTAAAAATATTTGCCCCAATAGACGGTGAAATCAAGGCGATCAATTTTTGAGGTAAAAAAACAAACCTCGAAAAAAAAGAAGTTAGAAGTGGTTCAAAAGTTGCAATTCCAAGTAAAGCACTGTATGACAATAAAAAAGCAATGGTAATCGCATCAAGGGGAAAAAGCAACACATGCAAAATAAAACACAACGAAATAAGGGATACTAAATCAATACGCAAAAAAAGCAATGAAAAAAATACTCCAAGAAACACACACACCATTGCTCTAAAAAGAGAAGGAGAAAGCCCTGCAAACCAAACAAAAAGAGTCACAGCACATAAAGAAAACAACAATCCTATCTTTCTGGAGCGAAAAAATTTTCCTAAAATAAGAGCAATACTTGTAAATAAAGAAACATGCATCCCTGAAAGAGCTAAAACGTGAGAAAGACCCGCTTTTCGAAAATTATCTGCAATATCAGTGTTTAAAAAATCACGGGATCCGCTCAATAACGCAAGTAATAGTCCACCTACATCACCAAGGCTGAAGGCAATTTTTTTGAGCTTTGAGCGAGCCACTGCACGATAAAATAAAAAATCATTTTTCCACTTTTCAGATGAAATATTTTCTACCTTATAAAGATTACCTTTAATATAAAGAACGTCAAAATCTGCCTCCAATCCTTGCTCTATTAAAAAATCTGCTTTTCGTGTCCGACTAAACTCTTTAGTCGCTTTCATAAAAACAAGTATTTTTCCTTTTGCACTTGATGAAAAATGTGCCCCTTGCGTTTTTATTACATCAACAAAGAAAGAATAGTTTTTATTTTTTGTCATTACAGGGTTTGAAATAATTTTTCCTGTAATTTTTACGATTTGCTGATTTTCATGAAGAGTTTGTAAAGGCTGATTCGATTTTATAAATCGCAATAGAGAAAAAATAATTAAAAAAACTGTAATTACTAAGAGAATAAAAAATCGATTTTTAGCTACAAGAAAAAAAATACAAGAACAGGCAAGTACAAAAATCAAAAAAAGAAAATAAAACAATCGCTGAGGTGAAAAAAGAAAGTAACAATAAAAAAAGACAGCAAAAAAAAAGGCAAGAATTTGTATATTAGTTTTTTTTTCTAAAAAAGTAAAAAACAGTTTCATCAAGCATTATATAGAAGAAAAAACAAAAAATCTTTTTAGATAAAACAATTATTCTTTATTTGCAAATTTTGTAACCCACGGCAAAAACATTAAATCAACCGAACCAACAGGCCCATTTCTTTGCTTGGCAACAATCAGCTCTGTTTCAATCCCTCGAGAAACATCCGTTTCCTTTGAAGTTCGTTCACGATGAATCAGCATAACCACATCAGCATCCTGCTCAATAGCCCCTGATTCACGCAGACTTGCAAGATTTGGCTTACTGCCTTCTGTATCACGCGTTAGCTGGGAAAGAGCAATAACGGGAATATTAAGCTCACGAGCAAGGCTTTTCAAAGAGCGAGAAATCTCTGCAATCTGCTCATGGCGCGGAATATTTTTATTTTCACTAGTGATAAGGGAAATATAATCAATGAAAATAATTTGAATATTATGCTGCATTTTCATATTGCGAGCAAGGGATCGCAAATCCAAAAGTTTCATATTGGGCGTATCCACGATGTACAAGGGAGCCTCATAAAATGTGCCAGCGGCATTTTGCAAGAGCTGCATATCGCTCATTTTCATAAGACCGCTTCTAATTTTTTCTGAGGGAATATTTGCCTCCGAAGAAAAAAGACGCTGCATTAATTGACTTGACGACATTTCAAGTGAAAAAAACGCTGTAGGGATTTTCTCTCGAACAGCAATATGCTGAGCCATAGTCAGTGCCATTGCAGTTTTCCCTTGAGAAGGACGCGCTCCAATAATCAAAAGTTCAGATTTTTGAAACCCGCTGGTCATGTTATCAAGATCAGTAAAACCACTTCGAATTCCCGTATAAGCATTTTTATTATGGTAGCGTTTTTCGATAAGCTCAATAGATTCTTGCACGAGTTCCTTAGCCGCTCGATACGTAATCGTTTGATGCGAGTCAGAAAGCTCAAAGACAAGACGCTGAGCTTCTTCAAGTGTTGCACTGCTTTCAAGACTATCATCATGAGCCTGAGCTGTCATTTTTGCAGAAATTTTAATCAAGTCACGGCGAACTGAATTCTCTAAAACAATTTTCGCATAATACTCAACATTCGCACTGGTAGGAACAGTATCGGTAAGAGAGGAAATATACGGCATTCCCCCTGCCCCATCAAGATCATCGAGCAAACGCAACTCATCACTAATTGTCAATAAATCCCCATGTTGCCCCTTGTTAAAAAGCGACATCATAGCTTTGAAAATCTTTTGATTTTGGAAAGAGTAAAAATTTTCAGAGCGCAAAAATCGCAACACAGTTGAAAAAGACTCCCAGTCAAGGAGCAAAGCTCCCAAGGTTGCAGCTTCTGCTTCAAGATTATGAGGCGGAATTTTGTCTTTTAATTGTGTTGCCATGGAAGCTCCTTAATTTATTCGATAAAAAAAGGGCAATTGCCCAAAGTTTGACTTTAAGCATTTACCCTTTTTCAAAATTGTATAAGCGTTCTAATTATTCCACAGAAGGTTTTTCTTCTTTAGCAGAAGATGCTTCAGCTGCAGCTTCTTTGTCTGCTTGCTCTTGGCTTTTTACGATCACAGAAATCTCTGCAGATTCTGATTCATATAAGTGAATGATAACCGTATATTTACCAACTGATTTAATTGCAAGACCAGGAAGTTCAATTTTTTTACGCTCAATTTCATAGCCAGATCGGTGTAAGGCATCTGCAATAGTTTGATTTGTAACAGCACCGTACAGTTTACCATTATGACCTGCTGGCATAACAATAGTAAGTGCTTCACCTTGCAATCGATCCTTAAGGCTTGCAGAATTTCGTCGTTTTTCTGCTTTTCTTGCCTCAATTTCAGCCTTTTTACCTTCAAAATGTGCCAAAGTTACATCATTGCAAGGCAAGGCTAAGTTTCGAGGAAATAAATAATTTCGAGCATATCCGCCAGCAACATTTTTTATGTCGCCCTCTTCGCCCAAATGTTTTACATCGTGATTTAAGATTACTTTCATCTTTCAAGCTCCCAGTTTATATTTTTTTTATGGTGGAGTTACCATAGTTTGAGCAGCATATACACTATTTGCCACTCAAAATTTGCGAACAAAAATCAAAGATTTTTATTCATTTAGTTTTAATCAGCTACGAATGGAAGCAAACAAATTGCTCTCGCTCGTTTAATTTCAAGAGCAAGATGCCGTTGGTGCTTTGCACACGTTCCTGTAATACGGCGAGGAAGAATTTTTCCTCTTTCTGTAATAAATCGTTTCAAAACTTCTGGCTCTTTGTAGTTAATAGTTGCTTTGTTTGAACAAAATCTACAAACCTTTTTTCTAAAAAAAGCCTTTTGTTTTCCGTAAGCGTTTTTATCATCGCCATCACGCATTTCTAAATCTTTATCTGACATAATTATCTCCTAATATATAAAATTAAAATGGAATATCTTCAGGGAATGAATCCTCTGCGTCAAAGGACTGACCTGCATCAAAATTATTCCCTTTTGGAGAATACGCTTGATTTTGCGAAAATTGTCGCTCCGGTTGAAAGCCTGTATTTTGGCTTTGCGGTTGAAACCCAGCGTTTTGACCATATTTACTTTGTTGATTAGATCCACTACCAGTGTTTCCACCTAAAAGTTGAATATTTTCAGCCACAATAACAATCTTACTTCGATTTTGCCCTTCATGTTCCCAGCGATCTTGACGTAATTCGCCGTCAACACCCACTTGCTTTCCTTTGACTAAATATTGATTAAGCATTTCTCCAAATTTTCCGTATAGCACAACATCGAAAAAGCTTGCTTCATCAACCCATTGATCTCCACTTTTTTTTCGTCGATTGACAGCAATAGAAAAATTAAGAATCGCTGCCCCACCCTGAGTATATTTTAATTCAGCATCACGAGTTAATCTTCCTATCAAAATTACTTTATTTACATCTGCCATTTTTGTAAAAAATCCTTATTTTTGCTCATCAAGACGCACAAACATAAAACGTAATAAATTCGTGTTAAGTTTGAATTTGCGATCAATATCAATAACTTTTGCAGGATTTGTCTTTAAATTAAGCAAATAAAAACGACCACGCTTATTTTTTTTAATTTCATACGCTAAATCGCGATCCCCAAAGTGATTTTCTTTTTCAATCACTGCCCCAAACTCACTCAAGGATGCTTTTGCATCATCAAAGCCAGTTTTAAATCGATCTTCCTCAATAGGAAAAATCAACATCAATTCATAATCTCTCATGTAGACTCCTTTTGGTCAAATTAGGTGCAGCCAAAACTGCACAAGGTAAGTTTTCATTATAACAAAGAAGGATAAAAATAGTCAATACAATTACAAGTAATTACAACTCAGTTTTTGACCGTTATAAACAGTATTGATTAAGCTAACCAAAAATGCTAGTATTCTACTATGAAAAAGATTTTAATAAAAGATTTACTAACAGCAAAGCCTGATTCCCGCTTAGTGATTGTTGAAGGCTGGGTTCGCACAAAACGCGACTCAAAGAATCTTGTTTTTTTACAAATAAATGATGGCAGCTGCTTTGCCTCAATCCAAATTACCCATGATCGAGATAGCAATCCAAATGACACTATTGAAAATGAATTAAAAAAAGCTTCGACGGGGGCATCTGTTTGTATAACAGGGCTTTTGGTTCCCTCCCCTGCTTCAGGGCAAGCTGTTGAAGTTACCCTCCAGTCGATCAAGGTAATCGGTGAATCCCCAAGTGATTTTCCTATGCAAAAAAAAGGGCATACCGTTGAGTTTCTTCGAGAAAATGCACATCTTCGGCCACGAACTAATATGTTTGGAGCAATCGCTCGTATGCGAAGCCAAATTGCATACGCAATTCATACCTTTTTTATGGAAAATAATTTTGTGTACGTGCATACACCAATTATTACGGCAAGTGATTGCGAGGGGGCGGGAGAAATGTTCCACGTTACCACGCTTGATATTGAAAAACTTGCAAAAGACGGTGTTAAATCAATTGATTACTCACGTGATTTTTTTGGCAAAAAAGCAAGCCTTACTGTCTCTGGGCAATTAGAGGCAGAAACATACGCCACCGCTTTGACAAATGTGTATACCTTTGGGCCAACATTTCGGGCAGAAAACTCCAACACACCGCGGCATTTAGCTGAATTTTGGATGATTGAGCCTGAAATGGCTTTTTGCAGTTTAGAAGGAAACATGGAAATTGCCGAGCGTTTTATTAAATACCTTTTAAACTGGGCTATTACCAAATGCCGTGAAGATATGGAATTTTTTGATCAGCGTGTCCAAAAAGGAATTATCGAAGTTTTGACACAGGTAATACATGCCGACTTCCAAAAAATTACCTACACCGAAGCTATTGCTGAGCTTGAAAAAAATGCCACTAACTTTGAATACAAACCTCATTGGGGCTGTGATTTACAAACTGAACATGAGCGCTATCTAACTGAAACACTATTCAAAAAACCCGTCATCGTAACTGATTACCCAAAAGACATTAAAGCTTTCTATATGAAGCAAAACGATGATGGCAAAACAGTGCGAGCAATGGATATTCTAGTTCCTGGAATTGGTGAAATTATAGGCGGATCTGAAAGAGAAGCTGACTACCAAAAGCTACATAATAGAATTGTAGAGCTTAACTTAAATCCAGAAGACTACTGGTGGTACATGGACTTACGAAAATACGGAACTGTTCCTCATTCTGGTTTTGGCTTGGGCTTTGAGCGAATCCTACGCTATATTACAGGGGTCGCAAATCTTCGTGATGTCATTCCGTTCCCTCGTGCACCAAAGCTCGCTGATTTTTAGAATGATTTCTTTTTATTACGATTAATTTGGCTAATAATCAAAGGGCACCCAATTGATAGGTTATATTTTTTTTCTGCACCAATTGTTGATGGTGGGCCATGTCCTGGCATGACAATCATATTGTCATTTTGAGTGATAAGTTTTTGCAAAACATTTTTCTCAAGTGTGCGTTGTGCATACACGTGATTTGTCTTTGAAAGCATTCCCGCAGTCAGCGTATCACCCGTAAACAATACTTGCTCAATCTTAAAAACAACGGAGTCTGCTGTATGCCCTGGCACTGAATAATAATCGATGTGCATTCCTGCAGCTTCAAACGATCCATCATCTTTAATGATTGTTGCACTCATCCCAGCAATCTCATAATCCGAAGCATATATTTGCGGCTGATAAATTTTTCGCAAAGTTGGCAAACCCCTATAATGACTTTTATGCTTATGGGTAACCAAAACAGCGACCAAGGTATATTGATTATCTTCCAGCTGAAAAAGAATCTCTTTTGTGATCTTTCCAGGGTCGATAATAAGAGCCTCTTTTGTTTGTTCGTTGCCAATAATATAGCAATTTGAGAAACCCTCAATTGATAAATGCGTATAAATTTTCAAGTTTTGTTTCCTTTCGAGTAAAATCAGCTTCACGCGTATTAGATGCCTTAAATGATACATTTTGCTTATCCGCATCATAAAAACACGTGCTTTTAATATTGCAATTTTGAAAAGATGTTGCAATTAACTTTGAGCGAATAAACCGTGAATTATATAAATCAGAATCATCAAAGGAAGACTGATAAGAGGTAATTCCGCTAAAATTATTATGAACAAGATCAGAATTAGTCCAAAGCACATGGGAAAATGTACAACCTGCAAATGAAGTGTACTGAACGTTTGAATGCAAAAGATTAGAATCAGAAAAAGATGAGAAATCAAAAAAAACCATTCTCAAACGGCAATTTTCCGATTGAATATTGGTAAAAACGCAATGCTGAAAATTGCAGCCATAAAACTTTTTATTAGCAAAATCCATATCAACAAAAGAAAGATAGTCTGCATTCAGGCTGATAATCTTATCATTTTCTGTGATATACTGATGAATATCTGCACAAGCCTTTTTCGGATCAGGGCAATGCTCTAAGCAAAACCATGAATCGTTTACAAGAAAACCTTTTTCATCAAAATGAGAAATCGAGTTTTTTTCACAAGCATCGTGCTGACATGGATTTAACAAAAACATAGCTTATTTTATTATATTGCATAAAATTAGTCAAATGGATAAAATAAAAGGATGTGTTGGAAATGCGGAAAAAAAACAGATGACAAAATTGACTTTAGGGCAACCTGTGTACAGTGTTCTGCCGATTTGCACTGTTGCAAAAATTGTAGCTTTTATGATAAAAATGCTCATTATGAATGCCATGAAACGATAGACGAGCGGGTTTCTGATAAAGAAAAGGCTAACTTTTGCGAATACTTTGTACAAAAAAAAGAAAGTAATTCTACCAAAAACACCGATTCTCAAAAAGCCAAACAAATTTTTAATGATTTATTTAAGTGATATAATGGACAAAATTAATTTAACGACTAAAAACATGGTTTCTACAATACAGGATTCTGTCGATTTTGCATTTATTGACTCAGGAACGGGTGGAATTCCCTATATGAAGTTTCTCAAAGAACGTCATCCGTATGCACAATGCGTATATATTGGCGACACACAGAACTTTCCATACGGCACCAAAACACATGAGCAAATTATTGACTGTGTAATAAAACTTTCAAGGCTCGTTATTGAAACCTTTAATCCCAAGGTAATCGTAATTGCGTGCAACACAATTTCAGTTACAGCACTCGATCACCTACGTAAAACCTTTAATGTCCCATTTATTGGAACGGTTCCTGCAATTAAGCTTGCTTGTAAACTTTCTCACAAAAAAAGAATTGCCTTACTTGCCACAAAAAGAACGATTGCAGAAAGCTACACAGAGAAATTAATTCAACAATATGCAAGCGATTGTGTTGTAATAAAGCATGCTGATAGCACCTTGATCGATTTTATTGAGCATAATTTATTTTCAGCAACAGAAGATGAAAAAAAAGCTGCGTGCAAAAAATCAGTTGACTTTTTATTGTCAAACGATATTGATATCATTATTCTTGGATGCACCCATTTTATTCATTTTTCTTCCATTATACAACAACTTTGTACGCCAAGTATTCAAGTAATTGACTCAAGGGAGGGCGTAATCTCGCATGCTTTCCGAGTAGTGCAAGAGCAAGAAAAACTTACATCACCTCAAAAAGAGATAGAAAAAAGCACATTATATGTAACTGCTATTAGAAACACGAGTGATGAAAATGAATACAAAAAACTCTGCAATCACTTAGATATTGATTTTAAAGGATTGATTAGCCAAACCTAAAAAATTGCTATATGCAGATTCTACATATAGCAATTAAGATTAAAATGAAGGAAATTGTTCTTCTTGAGGCAGGACAACTTCCTCTTGTAGTGCAGTATTTTCAGCAAGTTTTTCATTATTAAAAAGCGGCCGACACTCAACGTGATCAGCTACAATCAATATGCGTGAATGATTTTTTCCTTCAGAATCAGTCCAGCGATTTTGCTTTAAGCGACCAACAATCCTTACTCCACGACCCTTTAAGCAATTTTGTGCACTAATGTCTGCAAGTTTGCCCCATGTTTCCACGTTAAAGAAAGAAACCTCTTTCTCAATAGATCCGCCTGTTTTGTAATTACGATTGGAAGCAATAGAGAAATTACAAACATGTGTGCCTTTTGTCGTCTCAGTAAAGTCAGGATTTCTAACAACATTGCCTTCAATAACAAGTGAATTTAAATTTTCCATAATACCACTCCTATTATTTAATATTAATTGCAAACTGTTTTCGCGAAAACAAACCATTAACATTTATTTTATAGAAGGAAAAGAATAAAATTCTTGCAGTTTTAAAATATTTTTTTAAATTCCAACAAAGTGAGTTGTTATCTTCTCTTGTGCATAATCAATAAATTGTTGTATTGTCATTACTTGCTGCTCTCTTCCGTCTCGGAATCGTACCGTAAGAGTGCCGTCATCCATTTCTTTTTGGCCAACAACCAGCATATACGGAATTTTTTGCATTTGTGCTTTACGGATTTTTGCATTTAATCGCTCATTATCCACGTCAGCACTCGACCGTATGCCAGCCTCTTTGAGCTTACGCTGAACAATTTGGGCATATTCGTTAAAAGACGGAACAACAGGGACAACAATTGCCTGCATATAGCTAAGCCATGTGGGAAATGCGCCAGCAAAGTTTTCAAGCAAGATGCCAATAAATCGCTCAAGGGAGCCAAGCACCGCACGATGAAGCATAACGGGTTGATGTTTAGCATTATCTTCTCCAACATATTCAACATTAAGTCGCTCTTTTGATGGCAACTGATAGTCAACCTGTACCGTACCACACTGCCAACCGCGCCCCAAAGCATCAACTAAAGTAAACTCGAGTTTTGGGCCATAAAAAGCCCCCTCGCCTTCTGCAATTTCATAGCTCAGCCCTGCAATTTCACAAGCACTTTTAAGGGCATTTTCTGCTTTATCCCATGTTGCATCATCACCGACGCGTAACTCTGGGCGTGTAGAAAACTTAACCCGAATTTTATCATCGGTAAAACCAAAATCTTTATACATATCTTTCAAAAGGTGAGCAAATTTTGTCACCTCGCTTGCAATTTGATCTTCAGTACAAAAAATATGGGCGTCATCTTGAACAAAACCCCGAACGCGCATAATGCCATGCAAGGCACCACTGGCCTCGTTTCGTGTGCAAGAGCCAAACTCAGCCATTCGCAGCGGCAAATCTTTATAACTTTTAATGCCTTGCTTAAAAATCTCAACATGACCTGGGCAATTCATCGGTTTTAAGGCAAACAGGCGTTTTTCGCTTTCGGTGATAAACATATTTTCACGGTACTTCGCCCAATGGCCAGAGCGCTCCCAAAGAGATTGAGGCATAACGTGAGGAGTTTTCACCTCAACATAGCCGTCTTCACTAATCTTTGTTCGCACATATTCTTCAAGCAGCCGATACACAGTCCAACCATTGGGATGCCAAAAGACCTGACCAGGGTTTTCCTCATCAATATGGAAAAAATCTAAGTCCTTTCCGATTTTGCGATGATCACGTTTTTCTGCCTCCGCAAGCATCTCAAGATGAGCTTTAAGATCAGCTGGTTTTTCCCATGCAGTTGCATAAATCCGTGTAAGCATGGGGCGTTTTTCATCGCCACGCCAGTAAGCTCCTGCAACTTTCATCAATTTAAATGCTTGAGCATTAATTTCTTTTGTATTTTGCACGTGAGGGCCACGACAAAGGTCGGTAAAATCCCCTTGTGTAAAAATGCTAATTTGTTCTGTCTCCGGCAAATCATTAATTAATTCAAGTTTATAAGGTTCGTCTGCAAAAAGACTTAAAGCCTCTTGGCGAGAAATATTTTTTTTAATAAAGTCAGTATTACTCCCCAATATTCGTCGCATTTCCTTTTCGATAGCAGCAAAATCATCCTGCGAAATAGGGCGAGGTAAATCAAAATCGTAGTAAAATCCATTATCAATTGCAGGACCAATAGCAACCTTTGTGCCAGAAAAAAGTTTTTTCACCGCCTCAGCCATAACGTGAGCAGTACTGTGCCGAATAGTATCTAAATGGGGATTTGTTGCCATAACAGTTCCTTAAATCTTATTTTTTTACAATCGTATCAATATAAACAAAAAAAGTCAACAAAATACAATTTGTATACCGCAGTCTCAGCGTATCAAAGATGGCAACGGTTAAATCTATCTTTATGCAAAAAATACTTGCTAGTTTTTTTCTTTTGAGTATAATCTTCACTTAATGAGAAAGCACAAGTACATAAGTCTTTTTTTTATTATTATTGCATCGACATCTCTTTTTGCAAAAGGAGCCAGAGATAAAAAAAAAACTACGGGTGAGATAAAATTTATAAATGAAAGCCATGTATTAATTTTTGACAGTACACTGCCTGAGGCTACAGAAATACAACAAGGATTTGAGCAGGCGGCAAAAGATTTACAGTTCAAAGCTAGTTCAAATGACATTAATACAACAAAAGACACCTCAGTACTATTAGAACAGCTTACAAATAACGATACTAAGGGAATTATTTTTTTTACCCCCAACACGTATGCACAAAAAGCTATAACACATCCTGCAAATATCACCAATATCAATATTTATGGCAACGAAATAGAAAAAACCTTTGTGGGAGTGAGCATTGAGTCAAATATAGAAGAAACAGCCCGATTAATACTAGAAAGCACCTTGCATGTATCGAACGATCAATATGATTTTGCAATCATTAGCCCATCAACCCCAACGTATTACAGCACCGAACTTGAAAAATCAATTCGTAAACAGTATTCACTTTTGCGGAAAAAACACAGAAATGTCTCACTCGTAAAATCAAAAATCTACAAAAAGCAGGTAGTCGACCCTGCCACTGAATTTGCTGGCCTTATAAAAACATATCCAAAAATAAAAATAGTTGTTTGCGTGTATCCTCCTGATATTTTAGAAGTTGCAAAATATATTGAAACAAAAAATATGCAGGGAGCCATTTTTTTAGCAGGGCTTGCCGACAAAGAAACGGCTGAACCCTTTTTTGACAAGCAAATTATTTTTTCATACACAGAGAATATCCCCTTTAACACTGGCTATTTAGCAGGATATTTAAGTCGATTTTTTTTGCTGAATTCTATCGAAACTATAGAGGAAAAAGCTTTGACTGTAGAAAACTTAGGAATCGTTAATGTACGGCGTATAAGTAAAACTGCCATGGCTTTTTATCCGCCAACTATTTTTCATGGAGTTATTCCAACTGAGCCTGTAAAAGAGCTTTCTCCTATTCCAAATCAAGATGAAAGTGAACAAAACGATACAGACTCCGCACAAGACCTCGATAGCACCCTTGAGCCAATGCAAAATGACGAACTACAAGAAGCTGACACTGAAACTAAAACTACAGAGGATCAAAAACAAACGGAAAAAGTTGAACAAGAAACAAAAGATGAAAATAATTTTCTACCCAATCCTACAAATGACTTTATCATAAACGATTCGCTCTTTGAGGATCTTTTTGAAGACGCTCCTGATGAAACAGATATCAATCCATCTGATATAATCGATCAAGAGCCAACAAATATTTTAGATGATATTTTCTAAATCATCTAAAAAGAAGTGTAGTGCCTTTGCTATTTAAATTATTTTAAATACGATTAAGACTTTTGTTTTACCAATGAAATTTTAACTCAACAAAGGCTTTTGAAGCATCATCAAAAAGCGTTTTTCCCCCCGCAACATAAAAACGGCCATAGCGTCTATACGTGCTTGCAGGATTAGCAAAAGTTCCCAAAACTCTCGCCCCTAGCTTAAGCTGCCATTGCGGTGAAAATCGAAGTCCAAAAGAAAGATTACCTTCCCATTGCATAGATGGAATAGACATTAAAAACTGTAACTCTGGCTCAAAAACACCTTGAACTTTATGCGTATTTATAGCTTTTCCCGTAAGTTTTATTCCAGCAAGGTTATCAAATGGCCACGGTGTAAAAAAACCAATAATTTTTGTATTAAGAATTAATTTTGGCGAATAAAATATGTGTATAAAAAAAGGATTGCTCCCTGGAATAGTAAATTTAAACTCCAAGGCACACTCTATATACGAACTATGCACCTTAGGCGAATACCGACTTCGACTAGCATTAAGGTCAAGAAACATGTCATCTGTCATAATAAAGGCACACTCAAAGTTGATATGAAAAACCTCATTAACAGGGGCAAAAAGATCAATTCCCCCCACATAGCGTCGACCACGCCCATAGATAGGATCTTCTATGTCCCCTTCTGGTGAAAGATAAAACCCAAAAATATCATTTGGACTTCTATCTATAATTGAAAAAGCTGAAACCGATAACTGAGTTTTTCCAATATTAAATAAGGTGCGAAGGCCTCCTTCAAAAAACTTGTATGAAAGCGAATTTTCTGCAACTCGTTTTGTAAAATATTTTCCATAAATATCTACACTAGGCATTGGCATAAAAAATACTTGAAAATGCCCTAAATTATTGGGATAGTTTACCGTAAGATTAAACATTAAACTGCCCATTCGTAAGTCTTCTTCTGTTGAAGTTATTTTTGAGTCAATATATTTAGGATTAATTATATCAAGAGGACTATAAATCTCTGCAGTCCCATACCGCAGACGCTTTTTTCCTATCAGAATATCAATAATAGATGGCGAGAACTGAAACCAATATTCTCGCAACTCAAAATTAATTGTTTTGTTAGCACCCCATTGCAATATAAATAAGCCAGTATTTTTTTGCTCAAAAGAAAAATTTCCCTCATAAACAGGACTCGATATATTGGCATATAAATCAAGGCCAATTTTGTATTTGAATTTAAGATCTGAGCTTTCACCAAAAATATCTTGGCGAAAATTCATGAGTAAAAACGTAATATCGGTTATGTCTGTTATCGCAAAGTTTGAATTTAAAAGAGCATAGCCTTCCCCAAGAAATTTTCTTGAATTATACGTATCTTCTCTTTTTAATGACGGTGTTGTAACATCAACAAGATACTTGCTTTTCATTTGCAAGTCCGCCTCTTTTTCAAGAATTCTATCTAATTTATACAGTCCTTTTGCAAGCTCTTTTTCTACAGGACGAGTCTCCTTTTCTATTGCTTTAAGCTCCTTTTTTGCCTCAGAAACACGCTTGATTATCTGAGCATATTCAAGGATTTCCATATCAGGATCAAGCTCTTCAATGGGAGATAATTTACTCTCAAGCTCAGCAATTTTTGATTGAAGTTTAGTCGTTTCAGTTTGCCTTTTTAGAAAACTCTTCTCTGCTTTTTTAATAATAGCCGCATCAGCCACCATATTTGACTTAAGCTCATTTATTAGAGCCTCTATTTCATCAAGTTCATACTCAAGAGTGCTTTTTTCATCAAGAATGCTCTCCGCTTCAGCTTTAACTTTCTCATCTGAAACAATATCCTCTTCAGCATCTTCTTCAGATTCCTCAGCTGTGTCCTCTCCTAATAAATTTGCAAGAGCTTCATCCAACTCTTTAATTTGAGCTTGTAGCTCATCACTCTTACTCTGATTTTCTGCAATTTCTTGAACAATGGATTCTCTTTCTGCTAATATTTCATCATCAAAACCAGCTTCTTCATTGATCAAATCTAATTGCTCTTGAAGCTTTTCTATTTTTAAAATAATAGGTGCATTCTTTTTGGCAGCCTTTTCATTTTCTTTTAGTACTTTTGATGCTGTTTTCACGCTGGTTGCTTCATCAAACTCTTGCTGTTTTTCCCTCAAAATAGGAAGAAGATCATCAAGTATACGCTGAACTGCATCCAAAAAGATTTGTTGCTCTTCTTTTTTCTCTTGTATTGTCAGCATTTTGTTATCTGCCTGATCTTTGACCTTGAGCAGACGAATTTTATGTTTTTCACTAAAATTAAGCGTTGGTTCGATCTGTGGCTCAACAACTAAGTTATGCAATCCCACTTTTTTATAAATCTCATTAAGATTTTCTTGTTCTCTTCTTAGTGCAGCTTCAGTTTTGCTTATATCCTTTTGAATTTTCTTTATATCTTTTTCAACGGAGGAAACAATTTTTTTTAATTCTTTATCTTCAGGATTTTCACTCAAGCTTTGTTGTACACTTTCTAACTCAAGCTGAGTATTGGACAACATTTCTTTAAGACTATTTAAATCAGCCTGCTTTTCTGCAATACGCGTAGTGCTTACTTGAATCGCATTTTTTGTTTTAGGATCAATTTTTACAACAGTTTCACCTATGTCTGCACCAGAGCTTGCATCCCCCAGCAAAGCATTGATAGCCGCCTCACTGAGCCCAGATTTTTTATAAACACTATCCCGATTTTTTATATCTTTTTCTAACGCTTTTTCTGCGGTCGCAACCATTTTTGTTGCATCCGCAATTGCCTTTTCAGCAGCCACAATAGCTTTTTTAAAATCACTACTAATAGGATTATTAAGTATATTCTGACGTGCTGACTCCAATTCAAGCTGAGCATTTGTTAACGCTTCTTCAGCATCATCTAAATTATTTTGGCTTTGTAAAACGCGAAGCCTGCTTGCTTCAAGGTTCGCCTTAGTTTTTTTACTAACACCTTCTGCAGAGGTTGGAGCTTCAACTACGGTATCAACAACAATTTCATCTGTCCCAAGCTGTAAGTACAAACTATCAAGCTTTTGTTGTTCCTTCTCTAAAGTTGCTTGAGCCTTAAGCATTTCTTTTTCAGCTTTGACTAAGTCTTTTTCAGCTTTTGCAAATAACTTTTTTAACTCCTTATCATCGGGAGTCTGATCGAGCAATTCTACAAATTCTTCTGCAACAAGTTGTTTATCAAATAAATCTTCTTGAATCTCTGTAAAAAGTGCCATGGCCTTCTCAACGGCAGTGCGAGCGGCAATAATTTTTTTTTGTTCACTATTCTTTAATCCAGAAATATCTTGTGAGAAAGTAACAGAGTATATACTGATAAAAAATAGTATAAAAACTATCTTTTTAAAAAAGATCATGATTTATCTCGCATAATTTTAATTTTCCATCATTTATAAATAAAAATAGGACTTATCATGTTTTTTATCGGTATAAATAAAATATCTATTAATAAATAAATAGAATAATTACTATAATTTTCCAGAAGACAAAATTTTATTCAACGATTCTAATTCCTCTTTTGTAAAAGTAATGCCCTTGCCCATTTTTTTATGATCAGCAGACCAACTACGAATATCAAATTTTGCATCTCGCCCACCCCAAGAAACCAAGTTTAGTTCCATTTTCCAACCATTTTTTGATTCAGAGATAACTCCTAAATGTTCTTTGATTTCAAAAGAAAACTCTTCTGCCATTTGCTAACTCCTTTAACCAACTTTTTTTAAGCATTTGAACAATAATTTTGCAAGGCAGTCTAGCACAAAAAACTCAATTTTGCAACTATTTAATACGTAGGCTACCTTAAAATAATTTTTATCTTATTTTTTTCCTTGTTTTGTCGATAATAATAATATCTTATTTTTTAGGTATAAAACTAGTTATTTAAAATGAAGCAAATTCTTATTATTGACAAACATCCTTTATTCTGTGAATACCTCAAAGAAAAACTGATTACTGAAAAAGTTGCAGTTGAAATTATCTCTAACAGAAGGGATTCTTTTACGCGGATGTATGCAACCTTGCCAGATTTATTAATTTATGGGGCAAATGAATCATTTACCGAAACTATAGAGTTTTTTAAGAAAAAAAGTCAAAGTTCTAACACAAAGTTAATTCCTACCATTTTGATTGGAAACCCAATTGAACGAGAAAAAATATCAGAGCTTGCTTTATACCGCATTATCAAGTATTTTAGCCGTCCAATAAAAATTGATGTGCTTTGCGAAACAATCGGAAGAATAATTGGGAAGCCAATCCCCCTCGATATATCAAAATGCGTTATGGAAGTTCATGTTAACAACAATATTATCTTTATCGAGATTGCAAAAGGATTAAATCGGGAAAAATTAATGCTTTTGAAATATCGCATTATTGAATTATTAGATGAATATGAACTTGATTCACCGCAAATTATCCTTATGATGACAGATTTAACCCTTTCATTTATGGATGGCTCTAATTTAGAAGTTCTTATTAATAATATTTTATACGATAAACGCATTCGCTCAAAAAATATAAAAATCCTTTCTTTTGATAATTTTACACGCAAACTGATTGCAGGCCATTCACAGTATAATAATATTGAAATTGTTTCAGACATAACAGATATTTTAAGCACCTTTGTTAGAGAAGATAAATCAAATATCCATACAGAGGATGTTATAAATGAAAAAATTCTGTCAACAAGTATTGATTCTCTAACCCATGGAACAATTCAGCTTGCATTCTTTAATGATTTGAAAGATTCAAATATGGAAGAAGAATTATTTGGCGGAATACGAATTGCGATTATACACAACAATGAAGATACCTATTTTTCATTAAAAAAAGCGTTTAAGAGTTTTTTGTGTAAAGTTGACTTTTTTCATTCAAGTTCTGATTTTATGATAGCTACCAGTAAAATCATCTATGATATTGTGGTTATTGACTTATTTTTAGAGGGCATGACAGGATTTGATATTCTCACATATTTTCGTGAAAAAAAATATCCAGCTGGTGTAATTGTTTATAGCGACAACACTAACCAAGCAAATGAAATTAGGGCTCTTAGTCTCGGAGCAAAATATTTTATTTCAAAAGAAAAAAGTTCTGAAACAGTTGCAAAAAAAGTTTTAGAAATTTTAAATGCTCGTATATAAATCTTTGCCAAGCTTCCAATTATCACCTGCCCCAAGCGTGATAAATAAATCATTATCTTGTAGTTTTGGCTGTATGAAGTTTTTTGCCTCTGCAAATTCTTCAAAATAAACCACATTCTGATGATTTTTTTTCACTTCACCAAAAAGCATTTCTCCATTTACGCCACCAGTATAATGCTCTCGTGCTGAAGCATAAATTTTATGCAAAATCAGGATATCAGCATCAGAAAATGCAGTTCCAAACTCTTGCAAAAGAGCTGCAGTGCGAGAATAGGTGTGAGCCATAAAATCAACAATTAAGCGACGAGAAGGATAAAAAGCTTTTAATCCTGCAAGAGTTGTTTTTATTGCCGTTGGATGATGAGCGTAGTCATCAATAAAAAGGACATTGTTTTTTGACCCAATAATTTCACAACGCCTGCGAGAACCAACAAATTCCGCAACGCCCTTTTGAATTTTCTTCGTCATCGTATCTACTGCAATGTGGTTTTGCTCAAGTTTTAATAGCTCGCTAACGAGTGCAATACAACCACACGTATTGCGAACATTGTGTTTTCCAGGAACGCACAGTTCATAATCAGTAGTATTAACAGAAAATAATTGCTTTTCATTTTCCGTCTTGTTAAAGCTAAGCTTATAAACGCTCATCTCATGCTCACCATAGGGAATTAAATCAATGTCAGTACGCTTTTTTTTAGCAAGATTTGCAGTTTCTGTAGCTCCCCTGTCATCAGCACAATAAATTAGCTGTCCATTTTGAGGTAGGCGACAAATAAAATCAACAAAGGCATCCCGAATAGATTCATACATTGGATAAAAATCTTGATGATCACTTTCAACACTGGTGAGTAAAATTTTTTGCGGATGAAAACTCATAAAATGTTTTTTATATTCACACGTTTCTGCAATAAAATATTTTTCGCCGTAATTAATCGTACAAGAATTATTAAAAGTCCTAATCACACTGCCAGCTAGAACTTGAGCCTCAAGCTCAATATTTTTTATGATAGTCCCTACAATTCCCGTCGTTGTTGTTTTGCCGTGAACCCCTGCAATGGCACAACTATACGAGTTTTTAGAAATATTACCCAACCCTTCTGAGTACAGCAAACAAGGAATATTTTTCTTTTGTGCTTCAATTAAATCAGGATTTTCATCAAGCTTATAAGCAGCCGAATAAATAACTATTTGAATATCGCTTGTAATATTTTTTTTATCAAATGCAAGAGGAATAATGTTGTATCTTTTTAGGATTTCATCAGTGTAAAACACATCATCAATATCGCTGCCTGTAATGATGGCCTTTCGAGCATGACAAATCTCCACAAGGGCTGTCATACCCGTGCCTTTGATGCCCACAAAGTGAATGTGTTTTTTTTCAATATTTTTGAGCAAGTTTGACTCAATCATCTAAAAACAATTCCTGTTGAGTCCATTTTATCAATAATTGCAAGAGACTCAAGTTTAATTCCCTTATCTTTAATTCTTTTGCCACCCTCTTGGAAGCCTTTTTCAATAACAATGCCCGCCCCAGAAATTGTTGCCTGTGCTTGATTACAAATCTCAATCAAAGCTTCTAAGGCACAGCCATTTGCTAAAAAGTCGTCAATTAATAAAACATTATCATCCTTTGACAAAAAAGCCTTTGAAACTATAATATCGTAGGATTTTCCGTGTGTAAAAGAATGAGCGTGTGCACAGTACGTATAGTTGGGATCAATATTTTTTGTTTTATTTTTTTTTGCAAACAAAATAGGAATATTATTAAAATGCTGAGCAGTGATAGCAGCTACAGCAATCCCTGAAGCTTCAACGGTAAGGATTTTTGTAATTCCCTTGCAAGTAAAGCGATTTTTAAACTCTAAACCAATTTTATTTAATAAATCTACATCAATTTGGTGGTTAAGAAAGCTATCTACTTTTAGAATGTTTCCTTGTAACACCACGCCATCTTTTTTAATTTTGTCTTGCAATTCTTTCACGTAAAAACTCCTGTTTTTTATAATAATATTTTTTATCAATCAAAATAAAAACAATGACAGCCACTGAAAAAACAGTAGCTTCATAAAAAGAGACGTGTACTTACGATGAAATTAATTTTTTGACTGATAGATTTTCTGTTAGAATAAATGAAAAGGCTTTCATTTATTTAGTATATAGAAAGATTTAGTATTTTGCAAGCAAAAACACTAAATCTC
This sequence comes from Treponemataceae bacterium, assembly GCA_051651645.1. GTDB lineage: Bacteria > Spirochaetota > Spirochaetia > Treponematales > Treponemataceae > JBOFSR01. The sequence goes on from JBOFSR010000070.1 coordinate 25,540, forward strand.
GGTAAAGTATTTTAGAAAAATTACAGCCGATATCCTATGCCAAACTTATGCATAAATCGCTTAAAAAGTGGTTCTATATCCTTATTTGATCCCATATCAAACATGTCATACGCAAAAGTATAATACAAATCAACTTTTTGAAATTTATACGTCTTTATTTCAAGTCGTGCTCCAACTTCAGGCCCCATGGTGTGATAAAAAAATCTATCTTCCCAAAGCATATTATAATGAAGACCTGCCATAATCGACAAATCAAATAGATTCAAAAAAGACCAACCAAACTTGCTAAGCGGAATAGTAAATACCCCACCAAGGGAAAAATCCCCAGAAAGATTTAATACGTTAATATATTTTAGTGGCACATTATTAAAACTGTGCATCAAAGGATACAACACAGACATTGATAAATAGGAAGCAAAAAGCTGATCCCTTTTAGAAAAGAAAGCCGTTACATTAAGTCCTGCCAAAAAATCTTCATATACAAAATTGGAGCGATTTCTTTTAGATTGATCTACAATGCGAGTTTCAACCATTCCAATGGCACTAATCGATAAATCAAGATAAAAATCATCTTTTAGTGAAAACGAAAAACCGCTCAATAATGTGAAGCTAAAAATAATACTCAGTAATAGTTTTTTCATTTATGATCCTATTTTATAAAGAATTATTTCTTTAATGGGATTAACGTTGTCATTAGGATTTGGCCAATACAAGTAAAGCATTGAACCACGAATATCCCACTCCGATAAAATTGTATATCCTTCCACGAGACTAAAAACTAAAACATTATTAGACACAGCGTAAGTTCCCTCTAAACGAGTAATTTCACCACTTGCCTTATCTTTAATTGAAAAAGTAAAGCCCATATCAGGCATTAACGTTAAAAAATCATAATTATCTGACCATTTACCCACCAAGGGGCTTGGTTCAGCACAAGAAA